>JAICSC010000132.1 GCA_025937085.1 Nocardioides sp. | reverse complement strand
TGACTGGCCGGCCCGAGCTGGTCGACCGTCGGGCCGGTGTTGGTAGGGCTCGGTGTGGTCGATCTGGTCGGGGTCGAGGCTGGTGGAGTACGGGAAGGTGTCGGCCGGCGTCATCAGGCGCACGGCCCGTCGATGCCGCTCGGGGATCTCGTAGGCGTCGACCGGGGCCTGGCCCTCGATGTCGAGGACCGGTTTGACGGTGACGTTGGCGTGCGGGGAGAGGTGGTCGCGGATCCAGGTCTCGGTGACCGGCCCGCAGCCCTCGACCCGGGCGATGCCCTCGGAACCGGGCTCCGGGTCGGGGGCGGCGTAGGTGTGGAGGTTGATCACCACCTGCGGCAGCAGGTTCTCCCAGGTGATCTCGGGCTTCGGACCGTCGGGCGGGCTGGTCGGGGCCTCGGGCTGTGTGGGTTGGTCAGGGTCCTCGGGCGGAGGCCCGGCGGGGTCTGCGGGCCGGTCGGACCAGGCCTGGTAGGCGGCCAGGAGCTGGGCGGCCAGGTCCGGCCGGGACAGGACCAGCAGCGCGGTGACCCGGCGCTGGTCGACCGGGGCGGGGTCGCCCAGGTCGGCCAGGATGTCGGCGATGCGTTGCAGGGCGGCGTCGAAGACCAACACGGTCGCGGCCGGGGCCTTGATGTAGAACCCCCGCAGCCCATGGTCGTTCTCCGGATCCGGCCGGGTCGGGGTGGCGACCTGCTGTCTGGCGGCTTTCTGTTCGGCCTCGGCAGTGGCCTTCGGGTCTGCGGCCGCGACCAGGCCGTCGAGCCGGGCCTGGAACCGGGTCCAGGTCAACCGGCCGTCGGCGTACTTCACGATCCGGTCATCGACGTAGCCGGCTTCCTCGATGGTCAGGTCGCGGGTCTTCCTCGCCACCAGCCGGGCCAGGTGGACCCGGACCTCCCCGGCCTCGACCCGAGCCCACAGCTTCGGCAGCCGGTAGACCAGATCCAGCCCGTCGCACATCAGCCACCACGCCGAGATCGTCGAGGACCCCAACCGGGCCCCCAGCTCGGCGGCCGCGAACTCGCCCACCTCCGGGGCGCCCTCGCCGCCACACCGCTTGGCCCGCTCCCGGCCCGGCCTGCCCGTCTCGGCCGGGTCCAGGGTGTCGGGATTGTGCAGCAGCGCGTGCTGGACAGCGACCCGGAGGATCTCCACCTCACACCGGTCCCGGATGGTCGCGAGGTCGCCGGCATGGTCGAGCAGCTCACCGCCCGACATCCCCTCCAGCGCCACCACATCCATATGGCAACCCTGACATGGGCTACCGACAACCGACCCCCGCTCAGGGCACTTCTCCACAACCGACCAGATCACGAACAGGTAACGATCAGCTCTGAAGGAGCTGTCCGGCGCCGCAGGCCGGGCCGTTGGTGCATCGCTCCGCCGGGTACCAGGGGCCAACCATCTCCGAGACCCCGGGTACCGGACACGAGATGGCGAGGCCCGCCCGGCCGCCGCAGCTCTGCACGGCAGCGCCGGGGCCGACCAGACCGACCAGACCGACCAGACCTATACGTCGTAGCCCGGTTTCGGGGCGGGAGTCGGGTACGAGCGCCGCATGGAGACCGGGACCGAGACCCGATCGAGACCAGCACACAGACCGGAGTCACCCTGACGGTCGACGGCGTACGCCGGACGGTCACCGTCGACATCCGGACCACGCTGCTGGACGCGCTCCGGGAGCGGCTGGGGGTGATGAGTCCGAAGAAGGGGTGCGACCACGGGCAGTGCGGGTCGCGCACGGTCCTCCTCGACGGCCGCCGCCACCTGACCTGTCTCTCGCTCGCGGTGGCCCACGACGGGAGCGAGATCGTGAACGCCGCGGGGCTGGGCCGGCTGACGGGGGACGCGTAGGCGTTGCACCCGGTGCAGTCAGCCTTCCTGGGCGCCGACGGGCTCCAGTGCGGGTACTGCACCCCAGGGCAGGTCTGCTCGGCGGCCGGGATGCTCGACGAGGTCGAGCGAGGTCATCCCAGCTATGTGACCGAGGATCTCGAGACGACACCCGAGCTGACCGACGAGGAGATCCGGGAGCGGATGAGCGGCAACCTGTGTCGGTGCGGCGCGTACGTCAACATCCTGGCCGCGGTCCGCCAGGCCGCCGCGACGACGGGACGGCCCGCGTGAGGCAGATGGAGTACCGCCGGCCGACTGACGTGGCCGAAGCGGTGGCGGTGGTCTCCGGGGACCCGGACGCGGCGTTCCTCGGCGGAGGCAGCAACCTGGTCGACCACCTCAGGTTGGGCATCACCAGGCCCGGCGCGCTCGTCGACGTCACCGGGCTCCCGATGGCCTCCATGGAGGTGTACGACGACCGCCTGCGGGTCGGCGCGAACGTGCGCAACAGCGACCTTGCGGCCCATCCTGTGATGCGAAGCCGACGCCCGGTGGTCGCGCGGGCGCTCCTGGCCGGCGCGTCGGGTCAGATCCGGGCACCAGGCGACCACCTGCGGCAACCTGCTGCAGTGCACCCGCGGCGTCTACTTCCAGGACGTCACGACCCCGTGCAACAAGCGCGACCCCGGCAGTGGCTGCTCGGCGGCAGAGCGGTACGGCCGGTACAACGCGATCCTGGGCGCCTCCCCGGAGTGCGTGGCGGTGCATCCGTCCGACCTCGCCGTGGCCCTGCCGCTGTCGACGCGGTCGTGGTCGTGCTCGGTCCGGGCGGGGAGCGGCGGGTTCCGGTCGTCGACCTGCACCGGCTGCCCGGGGACCGGCCCGACCAGGACACAGTGCTGGGGCACGGCGAGCTGATCACGGCGGTCGAGCTTCCGCGACACGAGGTCGCCCGGTGGTCGACGTACTTGGACGAGGAGGACACCGTGGCGACGCCGATGGGTTCGCGCGGCATCGGCGAGATCGGCATCGTCGGGACCGCCGCCGCGGTGGCGAACGCGACGTACCACGCGACCGGCGTACGTGTCCGTGAGCTGCCGGTGACCGCCGACCGGTCCCGTGATGGCCCGGCCGGGACTTCAGTGGTCGCGCAGCGCCTTGATCAGCTCGCCCTTCGACATCGACGACCGGCCGTCGATGCCGATGTCTCTCGCACGCTCCATCAGGTCGTGCTTGGTCCACTCGTCGTACGACGGCGCCTTGCCGCCCTTCCGGCCGACGCTGGAGCGCGACGAGTTCGCGCCGGCGTTCGCGATCCGGGCGGCCTTCTCCTTGCTCTCGCCCTCACGACGCAGGGCCTCGTAGGTCTCGTCGTCCTTGACGGACGGACCCGGCTTCCTCGAGCCCGGCATGTGCTCCTCCTTCGACCTTCCATCGATGCTTTCCGACAGGATTCGAGTACCCCCACCGGCGTCGGATGATGCGGGAAAGTCCGGTCCCCAGAGATCCGCGCGTCGCGGCGCGTCGATCGCTACCATGTGCCCAGCAGCGATCGTGTGCCCGGGAGGCAGACATGGTCTTCTACTCGTTCCTCGGGCTGGTACTCCTCGGAGTCGGAACGCTCATCGTGAGGTCACCGACGTTCAAGGCGTTGATGCGGGGGAGAGGCACCGACCCCGGGAAGTTCGGCAACCAGCTGGACCACCTCTTCGACCAGGGCTCCGGCACCGGATGGAACGACGACGGGAGCGGTGGCCGGCGCCAGTCACGGCGGGGCCCCCCGCAGGCGCGCAGGCACGACGAGGGCTACTGAGCTGGGCTGAGCGTCAGTCGTCACCCCAGCCCATGGGGTAGACCTCGAACGCCGTGGCGAAGGCGACCCCCATCCGCTGCCCGGTCTGGCGGCCGAAGCCCTCCAGGAACTCGCGCGGGTCCCAGTTGTCCCAACCCAGCCCTTCGATGTACGCCGCGTGCGCGGCCAACGACGCGACCCCTTGGTCGAACGTGTCGGTCGTGTCGACGCCGTGCTGGGCCTCCGGCGAACCGCCGACCCAGACCGCCTTCACCCCGCCCCACGTCTCCACGCCGTCGACAAGCTGCTCGTTGAAGACCCAGCGGTTGCCGGCGTCGCGCACGGCGTCCAGCACGGCCCGGCCGGTCGCGATGTGGTCGGCCTGGTTGAGCATGCGGCCGCCGAACGTCTCGCGGAAGTTGCCGGTGATCACGATCTCGGGCCGGTGCCTGCGCACGACCGCGGCGATCTCACGCCGCAACGGCACGCCGTACTCGAGGATCCCGTCGGGCTGGTGCAGGAACTCGACGGTGTCGACTCCGACGATGCGCGCGGACTCGATCTCCTCGGCCTCGCGGACCCGCCGGCACTCCTCGGGCTCAATCGAGTCGATGCCTGCCTCTCCGGAGGTCACCATGCAGTAGACGACCTGCTTTCCCTGACCGGTCCAGCGGGCGACCGCGGCGGCGGAGCCGAACTCCATGTCGTCGGGGTGGGCGACGACGGCGAGCGCGCGACTCCAGTCCTCGGGGAGTGGTTCGAGCGGTGGTGGTGTGTCCATGCGCCCGAGCATGCCGCAAAACGCGTTGCCGGGCAGCCGCCCCCCTCGCCAGGGTGGGTGCGTGATCGAGATCGCCGACCTGGACCTCACCGACGAGGGCGCTGTGCGCGTCTACTTCGAGGTCGAGCAGGCGGCGCAGCGCGCCGACCGTCCGGACGCCGTCCTCCGCACCTGGCCGCAGCTGCAGCAGATGCTCCTCCAGCCGAGTCCCTATCACACGCGGCAGAGCCTGGTCGCGCGTGATGAGGGCCGCGTCGTCGGCACGGCGGAGCTCGCGCTGCCCCAGCAGGACAACCCCCACCTGGCCGGGCTCCAGGTGAACGTGCTGCAGGAAACGCGGCGGCGCGGCATCGGACGCGAACTGCACGACGAGGCGGTACGCCGGGCGCGGGCCGAGCGACGTACCACTCTGCTGGGCGAGGTGTTCACGCCTGTCGACGGCGCCATGTCGGCGGGGCTCGCCTTCGCCGGCGCACTCGGGTTCGAGGTCGCCCATCAAGAGGACCACCAGTCACTGCGGCTGCCGCTGCCGCGCACGCGCCTGGCCGGCCTGCCGGTCGGTGTCGAGGGCTACGAGATCCTCACCTGGGGCCCGCGGTGCCCCGACGACCTGGTCGAGGCCTACGCCGAGATGCACACCCGGATGGGGCAGGACGCTCCCTCCGGCGACATCGACTTCCAGCCGGCGACCTTCGACGTGGCTCGGATCCGCGAGGGCGAGGAGCGCACCGCGAACGCCTACCAGCAGATCGCCGCCGCTGCTCGTCGTACCTCCGACGGTGTCTTCGGCGGCTACACGCTGGTGTACCTGCCTCACGGAGAGGACTACGTGGTCCAGGACGACACTCTGGTCATGCCCGACCACCGAGGCCACGGCCTCGGGATGGCGCTCAAGTCGAGGGTGCTGCGGATCCTGGCGGAGGAGCACCCGGACCGGACCGTGATCCACACCTGGAACGGCACCGCGAACGAGCCGATGCTGCGAATCAACCGCGAGCTGGGCTTCCGACCCGTCGAGCGCGAGCTCGAGATGCAACGACGCGACCAGCTCTGACGCGACCAGCTCTGACGCGACCGGTGATGTGGGCTAACAGCTCGCTCGTGGGTGCAGCCCGGCGTAGTTGAGGGGTCCCGCGACCACGGTGAGGAGCGCGCTGCCGATGAACGTGCAGTCGCGGTCCGCGCTGGTGTCGAAGTAGCCGCGATCGTTGGCGGAGCTGGCTCCGAGGATGAACCAGATGAGCACCAAGATGAACAGGAAGCTCTTCACCGGACCCCTCCGTCACGGCCTGGACAAGTGATCGGATTCTAGGGGTTCGGCGCCGGCTCGGAAGGCGAACGCCACGACCCGAGGACGATCAGCTTCCCCAGCTGGACCGAGACCCAGGCGATCGCGAGACCGGCCAGGTCGTCGACGGCGAAGTGCCAGCCGAGGTACACCGTCGCGATCAGGGTCCCGATCAGGAACACACCGGCCGCCCAGGAGAGGAGCCGCAGCCCGTAGTAGCGCGCCATCAGGAACACCAGCGCGCTGAGAGCGCAGTGCAGGCTGGCGAACGCGGAGATCTGGGCGAAGGCGTCGTGGGCGTGCGGGTTCGCGAGCAGGTAGTCGCGCTGCTCGACGTACGCCACCTGGGTCCGCTGGATCGACGTCTGGGTGAGCCCGGCGAACTCCCCTGGCGCCGCATGGAACGGGCCGAGCGTGGGGATCAGGTAGTACGACGCGACGCCGAGGATCCACGCCCACATGGCCGAGACCACGAACACGTACGCCGACCGCACCGTCGGCGTGAACGCCATCGCGGCGACCAGGGCGATCGTGACCAACATGGAGAACGACTCGTAGAGGTCGGTGAGCAACCGCGCCGCCAGGTCCTGGCCGAACAGGTCGTGCAGAAGGACGGCGGGGCTGTGGTCGAAGAACAGCCAGCGGTCCCAGCGCAGCAGCATGTCGTCCTGGGGTGGCCGAAAGACGTCCCAGCTCTTGAGGTTGCGATAGCAGAGGTAGACGACCTGGTAGGCGAGGAGCGACGCCGCGACCATGCCGATCCGGTACGGCGTCCACCGGGTCCGGGCGGTCCGCCACAGCGACCGCCCCTGGGTACGGCCCAGGAACCACCGGACCGCGATGTCGATCAGCACGAAGAGGACCAGCGTCTCAGCGGTGCTCAGGATCTTGTGCGAGAACAGCTTCCCGTGGGGGTCTCGGAAGGGGACGTCGACCTGCCGCGACCGAGCGATCGCGATCACCGCGAAGACCACCACGACGGCGAGCACACGCAGCATCCAGACCCACTCGCGCGCGGGTGCAGCATCCCGAGGCGCGCTCGCTTCGAGGTCCGTCGTACCACTGCCCACCGTGTCCATCGGGGGACATTCAACCCGGTGGGCGTTCGTCCCACCGAACCGGCGGCGGCGTACGGCGGGCAGAATGTGCCGCGGGGCGGTAGCTCAGTCGGTCAGAGCAAGGGACTCATAATCCCTGGGTCGTGGGTTCGAGCCCCACCCGCCCTACCAAGGCTTCACCGGTCGTCAGGGCATCCACCGATGGGCACGGTCCGCCAGACGCCCGACCCGCGCTGCACCACGGCGACCTCGCCGACCGTCCAGGGGTCGCTGGTGTACGCCGCCAGCGCGGCCAGTACCTGTTCCAGGTGCTCGACGGTCGTGGCGTCGGTGATCGTCGCGATCGGGAAGCGGGGCTTGAACTGTCGCCGGTCACAGAAGAGCCCGAGCGGCTGCACCGCGGAGACGATCGTCTGCGCGACCGCTCTCATGGCGCTCACGTCCTCGTCGGAGGCGGCGAGCTCCGCCCATACGGAGCGATCATCGGGGTCGACCAGCGCGGCACCGCCGGAGATGCGCACCGTGGGGCCCGGGGGCAGCTCCGCGCACGCTGCGGTCACTGCGTCCACCACGCGCCGGGCGTCGCCGGAGGCGAGGTGGCCGAAGTCCGTGACCGGTACGAGGACGCGCTCGGGGTCGAGCACCCGTAGCAGCGGCTGGTTCCCTGAGGACGTTGCTGTCGACGCCGTCGGTGCCGTCGGGGGCTCCGCCGTACGCCGGCCGAAGAGGCCGCGGCGGCCGGACCCGGCGGCCTCGGGCGCAGGCTCCTGAGCGCGCACCAGGGCTGCCAGCTCGTCCCGCACCGGTGCCGGTGGGAGGAACGCAGCCCGGAGGTTCACCCCTCCATCGTGCACCCCCGGGGACCTGGCTGCTCACGCCTCGCCGTTGATCAGGTAGGCGTTCCCGTCCTGCACCAGCTGCAGGGTGACCTCGTCGGAGGTCGTCGAGCCGTCGGTGCGGACGTAGTCGACGTCGTACGACACGGTCATCGCCTCTGGATCGGAGCTGATGTCGTGCGGCGTGGCCGAGCTGATGGTCCTCCAGAACCTCTGGTAGCTGCCGAAACCGTGGCTCGCCTTCTGGAACGACGGTGTGAGCATCTGCCAGGAGGCGTGCTGGTCGCTGGTGACCGTGGCGAGGTACGTCGTGATGAACGACTCCATGGCGGCCGCCGTGGCGCGTGGCGGCGACGCGGAGGAGGACGGCGACGTGCTCGGTGACGACGGTGGCCGGTCGGAGGCCGACGGCGTGCCGTTGTTCCGTGTTCCGAGGTACGCCGCAGCCGCGACCAGTGCGACCACCACCAGGACTGCTGCGGTCGCGACCCACGGCCAGAGTGGGCGGCGGGGGCGGCGGGAACGGACGTCCCCGGTCGGGACCGCGGCCGGCCGCTGCGGGTCGACCTCGATCGGGGGCACCGCCACCGGGACCGAGGGCGTCGACGGCAGCACCCGGGTCCCGTCCTCGTCGAGGGCGCCGACCGGCGCCGGATGCACCGTCACCGTGCCCTCGCGGTCGAGCTCGTCGCGCACCCGCGCCATCGACCAGCGAGCTGAGGGCTCGCGGGCCATCGTGTTCTCCAGCACCGGAGAGAGCCACCCGGCGTTCGCCAACCGTGGCGGCTCCTCGTGGACGACCCGGTACAGCGCGCCCATGAGATTGTCGGTGACGTCGTACGGCGGGTGGCCCGCGAGCAGGTGGAACAGGGTCGCGCCCCAGGACCAGACGTCGGACGCCTCTGTCGCCGTGGAGCCCGAGGCCACCTCGGGCGCGAGGTACGCCGGGGACCCGGTCACCAGACCGGTCCGGGTGAGGGCCGCATCAGCCTCGGCTCGGGCGATCCCGAAGTCGGTGAGCTTCACCTGACCGTCGCGGCTCACCATCATGTTCGACGGCTTGACGTCGCGATGGACGATGCCTGCCTCGTGCGCGGCGGCGAGGGCGTCGGCGGCCTGTCGTACCAGGGGCGCCGCCTCGTCCGGGGTCAGGGCTCCGTCGCGCTTGACGAACGCACTCAGGGTCACGCCCTCGACGTACTCCATGACCAGCCAGGTCTCGTCGTCCTCCTCGAC
>JAICSC010000234.1 GCA_025937085.1 Nocardioides sp. | reverse complement strand
GGCGTGCTGGTCTACGCCCGCGACCTCGACGTCCATCGCGTCGACCTCGTCGACGTCGACGGCGACTCCCTTGCACCCTGACAGTCCCACTGTCACTGTTGAGCGGTGACGCGCACCCTCTTCGAGCCCGAGCACGAGGCGTTCCGGGAGACCGTCGGGACGTTCCTCGACAAGGAGGCGGTTCCGTTCCACGAGCAGTGGGAGAAGGACGGCATCGTCGACCGCGGGGTGTGGGCGAAGGCCGGCGCGCAGGGCCTGCTCGGCCTCCAGCTCGCCGAGGAGTACGGCGGCGGGGGCACCCCGGACTTCCGCTACAACGCAGTGGTCGGCGAGGAGATGACCAGGCGGGGCGTCTACGGCTGCGCGTTCACGCTGTTCAACGACATGATCGCGCCGTACTTCGCCGCGAGCGCGACCCCGGAGCAGCAGGAGCGGTGGCTCCCGGGCCTCTGCGCCGGTACGTCGATCGCCGCGATCGCGATGACCGAACCCGGCGCCGGCTCCGACCTCCAGGGCATCTCGACGCGCGCGGTCGACGAGGGCGACCACTACGTGCTGACAGGCCAGAAGACCTTCATCTCGAACGGCATCCTGGCCGACCTCGTGGTCGTCGTCGCGCGCACGGCCCCCGACGCCGGGCATCAGGGCATCTCGCTGCTGGTGGTCGAGCGCGGGATGGACGGATTCCAGCGCGGACGCAACCTCGACAAGATCGGCCAGCACGCCCAGGACACCGCCGAGCTGTTCTTCGACCACGTGCGCGTGCCGAAGGAGAACCTGCTCGGCGAGGAGGGTTCGGGCTTCGCGCAGCTGATGACCAACCTCGCCCAGGAGCGGCTCTCGATCGCGGTCACGGCGACCGCGGCGTGCGAGATGCTGGTCGACACCTCGCTGGCCTACGTCAAGGAACGCACGGCCTTCGGCCGCCCGATCGGGTCGTTCCAGCACACCCGCTTCACCCTCGCGGAGATGGCGACCGAGGCCCACATCGCCCGGGTGTTCATCGACGACTGCATCGCGCGCCACGTGCGGGGCGAGCTCGACGCCAAGACCGCGTCGATGGCGAAGTGGTGGACCACCGAGCTGCAGAACAAGATCGCCGATCGCGCCGTCCAGCTGCACGGCGGCTACGGCTACATGTCCGAGTACCCCGTCGCGCGTGCGTTCGTCGACTCCCGGGTCCAGACGATCTACGGCGGCACCACCGAGATCCAGAAGGAGATCATCGGACGCAGTCTGGGGCTCTAGCTCGTGCCCGGCTCTGGCTCGGCTCCGGCTCAGAGGGGTCTGGCCCGACCACCCGGCCGGTGCCACCATGGAGCATGGACGTCGGCGACGAACGCCGGGAGATCGAGCGGCTGGTCGAGGGGCGCACGGTCCTGGACCTGATGGCCCGGACGGTGGCGGCGTACGGCGACCGGCCGGCGTACTCGGACCAGGCGGACGGCCGTGAGACCTGGCGCACGCTCACCTGGTCGGAGCTCCACGAGACCGGGCGTCATCTCGCGGCGGCACTCATAGCCCGCGGCGTCGAGCGGGGCGCGTCCGTCGCGATCATGGCGACGAACCGGATCGAGCACGTCGTGACCGACCACGCCGCCCTGCTCGCGGGCGGGGTGCCGCTGTCGGTCTACAACACCCTCTCGCCCGAGCAGATCTCCTACATCGCAGGGCACGCCGCTCCGCAGGCGGTGTTCCTGGAGACCATGGACCATCTCGAGCGGTGGCGGGTGGCCCTGGCCGAGGTCGCGTCGATCCGGCTGGTCGTCGGCATCGGCGAGGTGCGGCTCGACGACGAGCGCTTCGTGGCGTGGGACGACCTGGTCTCAGAAGGTCGTGACCTGACACCTGAGGCGGTCGACGACCGTTCGGGCGCCGTACGCCCGGAGGACCCGGCCACGGTCCTCTACACGTCAGGCACGACCGGCGACCCCAAGGGCGTCGTGCTGTCGCACGCCAACGTCGTCTACGAGTGCGAGACGACGCTGCGCCGCAACGGCGCCGACCCCGGCAACGTCACGCTGTCCTACCTGCCGTACGCCCACATCGCCGAGCGGGTGCTGAGCATGTACCTACCGCCCCACTTCGGCGACTGGCACGTCCACCTCGTCGCCGACCCGGCCCTGTTGGTGCCGGCACTCATCGACGTCCGACCGACCCAGTTCTTCGGCGTACCCCGGGTCTGGGAGAAGATCCGGGCGGGCCTCACCGGGATGCTGGCCCAGGAGCCCGACCCGCGGCGCAAGGCGGCGATCGAGGACGCTCTGGCCGTCGGAGTCGAGTACGTCGAGTCCCGCCAGGTCGGCGAGACGACGAGCCCCGGGCTCCAGCAGCGGTACGACGCGGCCGACGCCGCCGTGCTCACCCCGATCAAGGCGCGGCTCGGGCTGGACCGGGTGACCTGGGCCGGCAGCGCGTCGGCACCGATGCCGGTGGAGGTGGCTCGGTTCTTCGCGGGCCTGGGTCTGGCGATCAACGACATCTACGGGATGACCGAGACCTGCGGGGCGGCGACCGCGTGCGGACCGGGGAAGTTCCGCCTGGGCACGGTCGGCACCGCCCTGGCCGGGATCGAGCTCCGGATCGCCGATGACGGCGAGGTGCTCATGCGCGGCCCGATCACGACGTCCGGCTACCACCGACATCCCGACGCCACTGCCGCACTCCTCGACCTCCAGGGCTGGGTCCACAGCGGCGACATCGGCGCGATCGACGGCGACGGGTTCCTCTCGATCGTGGACCGGAAGAAGGAGCTGATCATCACCTCGGCCGGCAAGAACGTCTCTCCGTCGAACATCGAGAGCCTCTTGAAGGAGTCGCCCGTCGTGGGCCATGCCCTCGCGTTCGGCGACAACCGACCGTACGTCGTGGCCGTGCTCACCCTGGACGGCGAAGTGGCCCCGACGGTGGCGAGGGCCCAAGGGATCGAGTTCGCCGACCTGGCGGACCTCGCCGCGAAGCCCGCGATCCGGGCGATGGTGCAGGCGGCCGTCGATGCGGCCAACGCACGGCTGTCACGGCCCGAGCAGGTGAAGGCGTTCGAGCTGCTCCCGACCGAGTGGACGGCCGAGTCCGAGGAGCTCACCCCGACGCTCAAGCTCAAGCGGCGCGTCGTGCACGCGAAGTACGCCGACGTGATCGACCGCCTCTACGGCTCCTAGCCCGGCTGACGACTCACCTGAGGTACCTCATTCCGGTCACGATCCGGCAACAGCCCCTCGAACTCGGGGAAAACCCCGATGACGTGGCTTGCCCCGATCTGCTGGACTCGTCGCCATGCATAGACAGATAGCGGGGAAACTGACCGGACGCGTCACGAAATGGGTCGTGCTCGCGGTCTGGGTGATCATCCTCCTGGCGGCCGGGTCGGTCGCCAGCAAGCTCACCGACGTCCAGGACAACCAGGCCTCGTCCTGGCTGCCCGGCAGCGCCGAGTCCACCAAGGCACTCGACAAGCTCGCGCCGTTCCAGAACCAGAACGACATCCCGACGGTGCTGGTGTACAAGAACGACTCCGGCCTCACCAAGGCTGAGCTCACCTCGATCGGCCAGAAGCTCGACCAGGTGCAGAAGCTCGACGGCTCCGTGCCCGCCAAGGGCTTGGACGGCCGAGCCACTCAGCCGAGCAAGCTCATGCAGGTCTCGAAGGACGGCCAGGTCGCGCAGGGGGCGGTCACCTTCAACTTCGGCAAGGACGGCTGGAACAAGCTGCCCGACGTCAAGGACCAGATCGAGAAGACCGCGGCGGTCCCGGGGACCACCATGTACGTAGCAGGCCCGGGCGGTCAGGCGGCGGACTCGGCGGCCGCGTTCGCCGGCATCGACGGGAAGCTGCTCTACAGCACGATCATCGTCGTGGTCGTCATCCTGCTGCTCACCTACCGCAGTCCGATCCTGTGGCTGCTCCCGGTGATCTCGGCCGGCGTGGCACTGACCTGCGCCCAGGCCGTGATCTACCTGTTGGCGAAGAACGCCGGTCTGACCGTGAACGGGCAGAGCGCCGGCATCCTGACGGTGCTGGTGTTCGGGGCGGGCACCGACTACGCCCTGCTCCTCGTGGCCCGATATCGAGAAGAGCTGCATCGTCACGAGGACCGGCACGAGGCGATGGCCTTCGCGCTGCACCGGGCGACCCCGGCGATCATCGCGAGCGCCCTGACCGTGGTGCTGGGCATGCTCTGCCTGGTCGTGGCGCAGATGAACTCCACCGCCGGCCTGGGCCCGGTCGCCGCGATCGGCATCGGTGTCGGGCTGTTGGTGATGATCACGTTGCTGCCCGCGCTGCTGGTGATCTTCGGCCGCTGGATCTTCTGGCCACGCCGGCCCCACTACGACACCGTCGAGCCCAGCTCGGCCGGCTTCTGGGCCCGCATCGGTGCCCGGATCGCCCCCCGGCCGCGGCTGGTGTGGGTGGTCACCTCGGTGATCCTGGCGGTGTGCAGCCTCGGGTTCCTGCAGCTGAACGCGCACGGCCTGGCCACACAGGACTCCTACACCAAGGACTTCGACTCCGTGACCGGCCAGCAGACGCTCGTCGACCACGGGCTGGCGGACACGTCGTCGCCGGTCCAGGTGGTGGCCAACGCCGACCGCGCGCAGGCTGTCGGCCAGGCCATGCAAGGGATCGACGGGATCGGTCAGCCCTCGCCGCCGATCGTCAAGGGCGGGGTGGCGCTGATACAGGCGCCGCTGGAGTCCGACCCGACGTCGAAGGCGGCGTTCGCCACGGTCGACGACGTACGCGCAGCGGTCCACCAGGTGCGAGGCGCAGATGCGCTCGTGGGTGGTGGGTCGGCCATCACCACCGACATCGAGCAGGCCTCGGCGCGCGACAACAAGGTGATCATCCCGCTGGTCCTGGTCGTGGTGATGATCGTGCTGATGGTGCTGCTGCGAGCGTTGCTCTCGCCTCTGCTGCTGGTCGCGACGGTGGTGTTGTCGTTCGCGGCCTCGCTCGGCCTGAGCTCGCTGGTCTTCCGCCACGTGTTCGGGTTCGCGGGAGCCGATGCGTCACTACCACTGTTCGTGTTCGTGTTCCTGGTGGCCTTGGGCATCGACTACAACATCTTCCTGATGACCCGGGTCCGCGAGGAGACGCCACAGCACGGCACGAGACGCGCCTCGCTGATCGCGCTCGGGTCGACGGGCGGTGTGATCACGTCGGCCGGCCTGGTCCTCGCCGCGACGTTCTCGGTGCTCGCGACGCTGCCCCTGGTGGCGTTCGCGGAGATCGGGTTCGCGGTGGCGCTGGGCGTGCTGCTCGACACGATGATCGTGCGGTCGGTGCTGGTCACCGCGATCAACCTCGACGCCGGCAGCCGGATCTGGTGGCCGAGCAAGCTCGACCGCGACGGCGAGCCGACGCCGCTCGAGGCGGCCCAGCAGGTCGAGGCGCTGGACGCCTGACGATCAGACGTGGTCGGTGCCGGTTCAGCGCAAGCGGACCGGCACCGACTCCACGCCGTACACGATCGACTTGGCGTGGTAGGCGAGCTCCTCGGCGGGGACGTCGAGGGTGAGGTCGGGGAAGCGCCGAGCCAGAGCCGGGTACGCCGCCCGCAGCTCCATCTTGGCCAGCTCCGCGCCGACGCAGCGGTGGAAGCCGTAGCCGAACGCAAGGTGTGACGCCGTCGCGCGCGAGGGGTCGATCGCGTCCCCTACGGGGTAGGTGCGCGGGTCGCGGTCGGCGGCGGGCAGGTGCACCATCACGCACGAGCCCTTGCGGATCTTGTGCCCGGCGACGGTGACCTCCTGCTTGGCGAACCGCGGGAAGGCCACCTGCACCACCGAGAGGTGTCGAAGCAGCTCCTCGACGGTGGGTGCGGCGGATGCGGCGTCGCTGGCCATCCGGGCGTACAGCTCGGGATGGCCGAGTAGGACGACGGTGCCGAGCGCGAGCATCGACGCCGAGGTCTCGAGCCCGCCCGTGAAGGCGCCGTCCGCGAGGCC
>JAICSC010000077.1 GCA_025937085.1 Nocardioides sp. | reverse complement strand
GCCAGCTGCAGCGGGGTGACGAGCGTGTCGCCCTGGCCGATGGCGAAGTTCACCGCGTCGCCGGCGCGGTAGTAGCTGCCCTCGAGACAGAACTCGTGCGCGAACAGCTTGAGGAACCCGCTGGCGTTCTTCGGTGGATGGGCATCGATGCCGCAGTAGTAGCCCTTCATCGACCTCCAGTAGGCGAGCTTCCAGTGCCGGTCGGCGATCCGGCCGGACGCCTCGCCCGGTACGTCTATCCCGGTTCGCCGGCCGAACCCGAAGGCCTTGGCCTCGCTCACCAGCGGGTCGCGTGCGTTCACGTTGGTCGGGTCGCTGCCGTACTTCTGCCAGAAGTGGTAGCCCACCCGGTAGAAGAAGGTGTCGCACGAGATCTGCAGCGCCTTGGCGAAGTCGATCATCCCGTACGACGCGGACTCGTAGTTGTGGAAGAGCCGGTTGCCGACCTGGAACCCGGAGGAGCAGTCCAGACGGGTGCGCGGCCCGAGACCGTTGTTGAACGCACCGACGGTCATGATCGGCTTCCAGGTGGAGCCGGGTGCGAACTGCCCCTGGTAGGCGCGAGCGAGCAGCGGGTCGCCCGACGTCGGCGAGTACAGCCGGGCGAGCTGCTTCTTGGTGATGCCGCCCACCCACTGGGCCGGGTCGTACGTCGGCTGGCTCGCCATCGCGACCACTCGGCCGGTCTTCGCCTCGAGCACGATCGCCGCACCCGAGTCGGCGCGATAGTTGCGGTGCGTCACCGGGTCGTACGTCGCGCGCGCGGTGGTGATCGCCTCGTGCAGCGCCTTCTCGGTCGCGGCCTGCACCCGCGCGTCGATCGAGGTGACCAGGGTGTCGCCCGGGTGCCCCTCGACCTGACCCTCGTCGCCGAGCACCCGGCCCATCGAGTCGACGGCAACCTTCTGGTAGCCCGGCCGGCCCCGGAGGTAGCGGTCGTACTCCTGCTCGATGCCGGCGCGGCCGACGGTGCTCGCGCCGTTGACCGAGGAGTCGTGGTCCTTCTTCGCCTGCTTCAGCTCGCCGGCGGTGATCGGGCTCAGGTAGCCCACGATGTCGGCGAGGTTCACGCCGTACGGGCGGGGGTAGGCGCGCACGCTCTGCTGCTGGGCGACGACGGCGGGATAGTCCTCGGGCTGCTCGAGGATCCGGAGGGCGACGGACTGGCGGACGTCGGTGGCGACCGGGACCGGCTGGTACGGCGACCCGTTCCAGCACGTCCCCCGCACACTGTGCGGGTCGCCGCAGGTGACGAGGGCCTCCTTGACCTGCTTCAGCGGTGTCCGGACCGCGGTCGCCAGCCGCCGGAGGAGGACGTTGCGGTCGTGGTCGGAGAGCCGTCCGAGCAAGGTGCGGTCGACCGAGACGACCCACGCCGTGCGGTTGGCGACCAGCGGGCGGCCCTGGTCGTCGACGATCAGGCCGCGCTGGGGCTGGACGACCACCTCGCGCAGCGACTGCGACGCCGCTGCCTGGCGGTAGGAGTCACCCGAGACGACCTGCAGGTAGTACAGGCGGGCGAAGAGCGTGGCGAACAGGGAGAAGACCAGGACCCGGACGACGACCAGGCGCAGCCGGGACCGTTCGGTGTGCTGGACGGCTGGGCGAGGGCCACGGGCGGGCGCCGTCATCGCGCACCCGCGGGCTCCAGGCGGGTGAGCAGGCGCATCACGGCCGGCAGTACCAAGGGGGTGAGCAGCACGTCCCAGAGCAGAGCCACGAGGATCACCCGCGCGAGATCGCCCGCGCCGGCCACGCCGTCGCCGAGCGCGAGCCCGGAGAGCGCGTACACCGACGTGCCCACGAACGACGCGGCCGCGACCGTCGCCACCACCGTCGTCGCCGGGGTCCGCGTCTCCTGTCGCATCAGCCCGGCGACGTACCCGACCAGGACCAGAGCGAGCGCCCAGCGACCGGCGACGTGGTCCGCGGGCGGTGCCAGGTCGAGCATCAACCCGGCGAAGAAGCCGAGGGTGGCGGCGAACGCCGGGCCCCGCACGAGCGCCGCGGCGACCACGACGAGCAGGCAGAAGTTGGGGACGATGCCCTCCCAGGCGACGTGCGGGAAGACCGCGACCTGCAGCACGAGCGCCACCACGACCAGCGCCGCGGCGGTCACCACCCGGAGCGCCTTCACTGTGCCCTCCGGTGAGCTCGCAGTTCGCCCGCTACGTCACGGTGGTCGCGAACCGTCAGACCGACGCGCGCTCTCGCTTCGCTCACTGGAGGCTCCCGTCCGCCTCGATCACGCCCCGGTCGCTGTGGGTGCCCGAAGGCACGACGACACCGACCAGGTCGAGGGCGCCGAAGTCGACGTACGGCTGGATCACGGCGCGGTGCGACGACTCGCGGAGGCTGGCGTAGACGGCGGTGACCCGGCCGATCGGGACTCCGGACACGTACGGCGCGCCACCCTGGCTGCCCCAGGTGACGATGGTGTCCCCCTTGGCCGGCGCCGCGGCCTGGTCGACCAGCTGCAGGTCGAGGACGCCGTGGTCGCCGAGACCGCCCCGTCCTCGCAGGAAGCCCACCTTCATCGAGGCACCGACCCGGCCGCCGACGACCGACTCGGTGTCGACGATCAGCAGGACGGTCGCCGTCGTAGGTGTCACCCGGAGCACCCGGCCGACGAGGCCGTCGTCGTTCAGCACGGTCTGGTCGGGCTGGACCCCCGCGTCGGAGCCGGCGTCGATGGTCACGGTGCGGGAGAAGGACTGGGCCGGGCCGTAGGCGACGACGTGGGCCGGGACCAGGGCCCGGCCCAGGGCGTCCGCGGCAGAGGTGAGGCCCTGGAACTCGGCGAGCTGGTTGTGCTGGTACTGCTCGGTGGCCTGTTGTGACTTCAGCCGGGCGTTCTCGGACTGGAGGGCGGCGATGTCGTGCTGCAGGGAGCGTTTGGAGGTGAACCAGCCGCCGATCGCGGTGACCGGCCGGACCACCGTGGACGTGCCCGACTCCACCGGGCCGAACACCGATCCCATCGCCTCGCGCGCGGGCTCGAGCGGGGACCCGGCCCCCGGGTGGTGGTCGAGAGCCATCAGGGTCAGGCAGGCCAGGACGAGGGCGATCATCCGCGATCGCAGCCGGATGCGCTCGGCCCGCTGGTCGAAGCTGTCCGGCCCGGGGCGGAGTGGCCGGTACCCGCGGAGGAGGCGCGGCGTACGAGGTCGGGAGGGCCGCATCAGTACCGCCGGCGCTCCGAGACGAGCACCTGTTGCAGACCTTCGAACTCCTCCACGCACTTGCCGGCGCCCATCGCGACGCTCGACAGCGGGTCCTCCGCGACGTGGACGGGCATCCCGGTCTCGTGGCGGAGTCGCTCGTCGAGGCCCCGGAGCAGGGCACCGCCGCCGGTGAGGACGACCCCGCGGTCCATGATGTCGCCGGCCAGCTCGGGCGGGGTCTGGTCGAGGGTGGTCCGGACGGCGTCGATGATCGCGTGCACCGGCTCCTCGAGCGCCTTGCGCACGTCGGCACTGGAGACGACGACCGACCGCGGCAGGCCGCTGATCATGTCGCGGCCACGGATCTCGGCCTCGGGCTCGTCGTGGGTCGGGAACGCCGACCCCAGGGTCATCTTGACCTCCTCGGCGGTGCGCTCGCCGAGCATGAGGCTGTACTCCTTCTTCATCCAGGCCACGATCGCGGCGTCGAGATCGTCGCCGGCGGTGCGGATGGAGATGCTGGTCACGACACCACCGAGCGAGATCACCGCGACCTCGGTCGTGCCGCCGCCGACATCGACGACCATGTTGCCGGCGGCCTGGTGCACCGGGAGCCCGGCCCCGATCGCGGCGGCCATCGGCTCCTCGATGATGTAGACCTTGCGGGCCCCGGCCTGGTACCCGGCCTCCTTCACGGCCCGCTGCTCGACGGCGGTGATGCCGCTCGGGACGCAGACGACCATGCGGGGCTTGGCCAGGTAGCGACGGCGGTGCACCTGCTGGATGAAGAACCGCAGCATCTGCTCGGTGGCCTCGAAGTCGGCGATGACGCCGTCCTTCATCGGACGCAGCGCGGTGATGTTGTCCGGCGTACGCCCGATCATCCGCTTGGCCTCGTGGCCCACGGCCAGGACCTCGCCGGTCGTGTCGTTGAGGGCGACGACGCTGGGCTCGTCGAGCATGATCCCGCGGCCGCGCACGTAGACCAGCGTGTTGGCGGTCCCGAGGTCGACCGCCATGTCGCGGCCGATGATGCTGTTCGCCATGCGCAGTGCCTCGCAGGTTCGCGTCGTCCGGGGAAGGAGGGGGGCACACGCCTGCGCCCCCGTGGACCGACCTGACCGACCTGACAGCACAAACCGAAGAGCCAGGACGACACGACGACCCGTCAGCAGGCTAAGAGCGGGCCAGGCCTACGCGCGGCTGCCACGCCGGGGTAGGAGTGCAAAATGCCCGCTCGAGGAGACGCAGCCGGCTCAGCTCAGGACTCGCGGCCGGCTGCGGCCATCAGCCGTTGGGTGGCGGTGGCGGTGGGCGACGGCGCGGTGGGCGGTTTGACGAGTCCGAGCTCCACGGTGTGGGCGGTGCAGGTCAGCTCCACGACCTGGGTCATGCCGGGGATCCATTCGGCCGGGAACTCGATCGCGCGCCCCACGCTCCAGGACAGGTCCCACGCGTGAGCAGCCGCGTCGATGAGGGCGAAGTTGACGACCACTGCGCCGGGCAGCTCTCCGAAGGGTGTGACGTGGCGGGCGGCCATGACCCCGTCGCCGTTCCAGAGCTCGAGCACCCGCGTGCCGACCTCGGCCGCGATCGGGCGCAAGTCACCCGGATACGGCACGGCCGCCATGGCCTCGTCCTGCCCCATGAGGTCCTGGCCGGTGACGCAGCCGGCCCAGAAGAGCTGGTTCTTCAGAACGTGGCTGGCGAGGTGACGGACGGTCCAGGGCGGGCAGTTCGTGACCGTGTCCATCTCCGCGTCGTCCAACCCGCCGATGACGCGTTCCAGCTCATGCACCGTGCAGCTCAGCAACGTCAGGTCGTCCATCTCCAGCCCCCTCGCGCAGCGGGCTCAGACTACTCAGCCCGACGCCCGGTGCCAGACTGACCGCATGAGCCGGGAGGGACGGCTCGGCAACCTGCCGAAGCCTGTCACCAGCCTGATCGGCCGCGACCGGGCGCTGTCGCAGATCGTCGCGCTGGTGCGCTCCCACCAGTTGGTGACGCTCAGCGGTGTCGGAGGGGTCGGCAAGACCCGGCTGGCGATGGCCGCCGGGGCGAGCCTCGCGGACGAGTTCACGGACGGCGTGTGGCTGGTCGAGCTGGCCCCGGTAGGAGACCCCGACGCCGTACCCGACGCCATCGCCGACGCACTCGGGATCCCTCCCCAGGGTCACACCCCGCTCATGGAGACGGTCGCGGAGGCGGTCGCCGGACGGCGCCTGCTCATCGTGTTCGACAACTGCGAACACCTCCTGGCGGCGTCCGCGGCGGCGATCGGGCAGATCCTCACCCACTCGGAGACGCCGAAGGTCGTCGCGACGTCACGCGAAGACCTCCGGGTAGCCGGGGAGACGGTGCTGTCGGTGCCGCCGCTGGCGCTGGACGGCGGGGTCAACTCCGACGCGGTGACGTTGTTCGTGGAGCGGGCCGGCACCGTTCGCCCCGGCTTCGGGATCTTCGACGAGAAGACCGCGGAGGCGGTGGTCGAGATCTGCGAGACGCTGGACGGTCTCCCCCTGGGGATAGAGCTGGCCGCGGCACGGATGGCGGCCATGAGCACGGCCGAGGTGCGCGAGCGGCTCGGCGACCGGTTCCGGCTCCTGACCGGACCGGAATACGGCCCGGACCGGCAGCTGACCCTGCGCCACGCCGTGGCGTGGTCCTTCGACCTCCTGGACGACCCCGAGCGCGACGCGATGCGGATGGCATCGATCTTCGCGGGCGGCTTCGACCTACCTGCGCTGTGCGCAGTCGCGGGGTCGACCGACGATGTCGAGACCCTGCGGCTCCTCGACTCTCTGGTGCGCAAGTCGCTGGTCGTCGCGCACCACGGCACCTCCCGGACGCGTTACAGCCTGTTCGAGACCATCCGCACGTTCGCAGCGGAGACGTTCGCGCAGGCCACCGATCGCGAGGCGGCACGAGACCGGCACGCCGACTACTTCGGAAGCGAGGCGGCCGCGCGATGGGAGCGGTGGAACGGCCCCTCGTGGCGTGCCGAGGTGGACTGGGTGCAGGCCGAGCTGGCGAACCTGCGAACCGCCTTCCGGTGGAGCGTCGATCGAGGTCAGGTCTCGGTGGCCACCGATGTGGCTGCTCACGCCGCCCTGATGGGGTTCTCCTCGGAGCTGTTCGAGACGATCGGGTGGGCGGAGGCGTTGCTGGTCGAAGCTGCCCGTGCCCACGTACGCCGGCTGCCCCGGCTTTACGCGGCGGCCGGCTATGCCTGCTTCGTGGGCCGCGCCGAGGCTGCGACCGCGAACGCCCACCGGGCCACCGAGCTGGAGATGCGTGGCGAGTACGAGTCCTGCGAACCCGGCTACGCGACCTTCATCGAGGCGCTCGGGCAGGTCTACTGCGGGAATCTCGATCGCTACGTCGAGCTGACCCGCGAGGTCGCCGCGCTTCCGGGCCCGAGTCGGGCCTACAGCATCGCGGCGTACGTCGACGGGCTGCAGGCCTCGGGGCGGCTCGAGGAGGCGCTGGAGCTGACCGGCGACGCGGTGGAGGCGGCCCGCGAGCTGGGCAACCCCTACTGGGTGGCCTACACCTGGTGGATCGTCGGGCTGGCCTGGTCGAAGGCGGACGCCTCACGTGCCCTGCAGGCCTGGGACGAGGGCGTGGCTCACATCGGTGCGCACGGCATCCGGTTCTTCGAGGGCTTCATGGCCCGGGACGCTGCGCTGCTGCACACCTCGGACGGCCATCTGGAGACGGCGCTGACGCTCTTCGACACGTCGATCCAGACCTTCGTGCGCGCCGGCGCCGTCTCCCAGCTGATCATCACGTTGGCCAGCCTGCCGGCCCTGTTCGAGCGCCTCGGCCGCCCGGTGGTCGCGGGCACGCTGCTGGCCGCCATGGCCCGCGAGCCGGCCAGCTTCCACCACGTACCGAGTCTCGCCGACCTCGGTGGCCGACTGCGCGACTCTCTCGGTGAGGAGCCGGCCAAGAGGGTGGCCGCCACCGGCTCGGCGATGGACCTGCGCGAGGCCGCGGCGTACGCCGTGCATCAGATCGACGTGGCCCGCCGCGCGCTCGAGGTGGCCGAGCAACTACGCCTCGCGGCCGGCCCGGCCGGCTTGACCGCCCGCGAGGCGCAGGTGCTCGGGCTCGTCGCCGAGGGGGCCAGCACGCGCGAGATCTCCGAGCGGCTGTTCATCTCCGCGAAGACGGCCGACAACCACATCCAGCACATCTACACCAAGCTCGGTGTGACCAACCGCGCGGCCGCCACCCGATGGGCGCTCGACAATGGGCTCGTCGAGGCGGCCGCAGGCTGAGCCCGGATCCTGAGCCTGAAATGAGGAGATCTCCTCATGTGCACGACCGCGCCGCGGAACAGGATTCCCCTCGACCCGGCCGACCGGCCGGGAGACCGGGGGTCCGTCCGGATCCCGACGAGCGGAGGAGAGACAGATGATCCTGGCAACGACGAAGATCAAGGACCTGGACCAGTTCCTGAAGGTGTACGGCGCGGCCGGTGCCGACAAGCGTGGGTCGCACGGATGCAAAGGCTCCAGCGTCTACCGCGACCCGATCGAGGAGGACCGCGTCTGGGCGGTCTTCGACTGGGACGAGGAAGGTTGGACGGCGTTCGCCACCGACCCTGAGACGCCGGGGATCATGCAGGAGGCCGGTCACCTCGGGCGGCCCTCGCTGGGCGCGTTCGTCGGGACGTTCCGCGCGTAGCCACGCCAAGCCCGCGATCGCGAGCGCTGGCGGCAGTGGGATTGCGCGCCAGCGCTTCGCGGTGTCAGAGGCGTGGGTCTCGAGACGCGTCGCTCAGCCCCTCGTACCTCGGGTATGAGCCGACGCTCCTCGACCTCCCGCCCTGATCGCGGAGTTCGCAAGCTCACTCCGCGGGGCGTGAAAACCAGATCCCGATCTCGCGCTCGGCGGACTCGGTGGCGTCGGAGCCGTGGACGAGGTTCTGCTGGACCGCGAGTCCCCAGTCGCGGCCGAGGTCGCCGCGGATGGTGCCGGGAAGGGCGGCTGTCGGGTCCGTCGCCCCGGCCAGGGCTCGGAATCCTTCGACCACCCGTTCGCCCTCGACGACCATCGCGACGACCGGGCCGGAGAGCATGAACTCGACCAGCGGCTCGTAGAACGGCTTGCCCTCGTGCTCGGCGTAGTGCTGGACCAGCAGGTCCCTGGTGGCGGTGCGCAGCTCGAGACGGACCAGCGTGTACCCCTTGGCCTCGATCCGCCTGATCACCTCGCCGACGAGGCCGCGGCGTACGCCGTCGGGCTTGACCAGGACCAGGGTGCGCTCCATGGGCGGCACCCTATCCAGGGCGGTCCCTCCCTTGATCACCAGTCGGCGAGCCGGCGCCTCACGTCCTCGGGGATCGGGCCGTCGTGATCCGACACGACCTCGCCGGCTCGCACCGACAGCGGGACGACGCCGGCCCAGGCCCCGGTCGCGACGTCCTCGGGCTCGTCGTTCGGCCCGCCGGCGCGCGCCTTCACCGAGGCCTCGGCGAGCGGGACCGCGACGACCGTGGTCGCCGCCAGCTCCTTGCGGTTGTTGGCACGCAGTGTGGCCGAGCGCCCCGGGACGACGTGGTCGACGATCAACCGCAGCGCCCGGTCACGCTCGTCGGCGTCGTCGACGCAGCGGGCGGCGCCGTACACGACAGCGGAGCGGTAGTTCATCGAGTGGCTGAACGCCGCGCGCGCGAGCACCGCGGCGTCGACGAGGGTGAACGTCACGCACAGGGTCTGCCCGGGCGCCTGGAGCAGCCACGGGGCGGCGACCGAGCCGTGGAGGTAGAGGGTGCCGCCTTCGTCCGGCCCCTCGGGGTCGGCGGCGTGGATCGAGGGCAGCACGACCGGGTCGCCGTCGCGCACGAGGCCCACGTGGCAGACCAGGGCCTCGCGGATGATCGCGAACAGGTCGGTGCGGTCGTCGCTGCCCCGCTCGCGGTGGCGGGTGATGCGGGTGCGCGCGGTGGGCGACAAGGTGGCGCTCATGGTCCTATGCTCGTCGGAAAGTGGCCTGACGACACGGGCCACTCGCGCGCCGATCAGACAGGACACTTGTGGCCCGTAGCACCCCCGTCCCGGTCGCGCTCGACCGGAGCTCCGGGGTGCCCCTGCCCCGTCAGCTGGCGGCAGCCGTCCGCGACCGGGTCGTCGAGGGCGTCCTGCCCGTCGGTCACCGGTTGCCGAGCACGCGCGCGCTGGCCACCGATCTCGGCGTCTCGCGCAGCGTCACCGAGCAGGCCTACGACCAGCTGGTCGCCGAGGGCTGGGTGGAGGGCCGCCGCGGCTCGGGAACCTACGTCGCCGCCGGGGCTGCCCCGCGCCGACGCCGACGGTCGACGCGGCCGCGCCCGCATGAGTCCGGCCTGCTGCGCCTCGACACCGGCACGCCGTGGATCGACCCCCGCCTCCGCGCCGCCTGGCGCCGGGCGTGGCGAGACGTCTCGGCCGCGACCCCACCCCCGGCGTACGACGACCCGGCCGGCCTCCCCGAGCTCCGGGTCGAGCTCGCCGCACACCTCGCGCGCACCCGCGGCCTGACCTGCGAACCCGACGAGATCCTGGTGACGACCGGGACGACCGGCGGGCTGGTCCAGGTCCTGACCGCCCTCCCGCGTGGCCAGGTGGCCCACGAGGACCCCGGCTACCGCGCCGCCGCCGAGGCGATCCGGGCGAGCGGGCGGAAGATCCGCGACCTGCCGGCCACCGAACCGGTGACGGAGCTCGGCGGCTGCGTCGCGGCGTACGTCACGCCGGCCCACCAGCACCCGCTCGGACCGGTGATGCCTGGCGCGGACCGGCTCACCCTCCTGTCCGCGGCGCGCATCGCCGGTGCGATGGTCATCGAGGACGACTACGACTCGGAGTTCCGCTACGACGTCGCCCCGGTGCCGGCGCTGGCCGCACTCGACCGGGACGTGGTCGCCTACCTCGGGACCACGAGCAAGACCGTCGCCCCGAGCATGCGGCTCGGCTGGCTGGTCGCGCCCCCGGCCCTGCACCACGCCATCCTCCGGCGCCGCGAGGTCACCCACGACACGCCTGCCTGGCCGGTCCAACGCGCGTTCCTCTCCCTGTTGCGGGACGGGTACGTCGACCAGGTCGTGCGCTCAGCCCGCCGCGTCTACGCCGCCCGAGCCGAGCGCGTCGTCCACGCCCTGCACGGGTTGGCCGAGCCGAGCGCCCCGGTGGCCGGGATGTACGCGACCGTCCCCATGGGGCACGCGAGGGCACGGCAGGTGGCCGCCGCTGCCGCGGAGGCCGGGTTCGAGGTGCCCCTGCTGCGGGACTACTGCCGGACGGCCGACCTCTCCGGGATCATCATCGGCTTCGGCGGCTGCACCGACGACGAGCTCGACCGGGCCCTGGCGGCGATCGTGGAGGCCCTGCGTTGAGCCGTCACGGGTCCAGGTCGACCACGACGTGCCAGAGGCTCCGCCGACCGAGCGGTCGATCCAGGTGCACGACACCTTCGCCCATCGACATGTCAGCGGTGCACGCGTTGCCGTTGCTCGTGTCCCGCACGTAGTGGCCGAGCAGCACTCGGTGGGCGGTCTCGCGCACGAAGACACCCTGGTCGGTGTCACACGAGCTGGACCCGATCTCGTACTGGATCCAGAGGTCGCGGCCGTCCACGCCGCGCAGCCACCACCTGGTGCTGGTCAACCGGCTCGCCTCGTCGGTGGTCAACGAGGGTGAACGGAGTGTGCTGAAGTGGTTCGCCCACGGGTAGGTCGGGTCGAGCCGGTCCTTGACCCCGGCCCGGGGCGGGTCTCGCGGCAGCGACTCGTGCGACGAGGTGAGCGCCAGGCCGACCACGACGAGCGCGAGCACGGCCAGTGCGGCCAGCACGACCAGCAGAGTCCGCCTCATCGCCCACCTCCCCGTCGGGAGTATGACGTCAGGTCGGCGGGCGCAGTTCCGGTTTCAGCCGGCCTGGTGCTCCGCGTCGTACGCCGCGTAGGCCTCGGCCCGCTCGCGCTCGATCTTGCGACCCAGGAAGTACGCCGACCCCCACAGCAGGGCGAAGATCGCGCCGAGGACGAACATCATCGGGACCACGAAACCCAGCCCGATCGCAGCCACCTGGATCACCCAGCCGACGACGTACGCCGCCTCCCAGCGGAGGAGGCCGGCGAGCAGCAGGCAGGCGACGCAGAGGCCCAGCCCTACCGAGAACGCCGTGCGCCAGGGCACGTCGGCGAGGTTGATCATCACCGGCGTCGTGAGCCCGAGCACGATGGCCTCCAGCGAGAGGATCGCCGCACACATGCCGCGTCTGGGTGACCGCTCGGGCCGAGCGGATGGGGACTCAGGCACCCTGACCCTCCCGGTCGGCACTGCGCCCGCGGCGTCGGAGCATCGCCCGCGCCTCGCCGACGGTGACCACCGAGCCGGTCACGAGGACCGCGCCCGAGCCGATCGACGCGCCGCCGGCCTCGCCCGCCTCGGCCAGTGCGGTGGCCTCGTCGATGGCGTCGGCCAGCCGGGGCGCGACGGAGACCCGGTCCTCGCCGAACACCTCGCGCGCCGCTGCAGCGAGCTCGGCGGCGGGGAGCGCCCGGGCCGTGGAGTTCTGGGTGCAGACCACGTGTGCCAGCTGTGGCTCGAACGCAGCGAGCACGCCGTCGTACTCCTTGTCGGCCATCACCCCGATGACCCCGATCAGGGGGGAGAACGCGAAGGAGTCCTCGAGCGCGGCGGCCGCCGTCCGAGCGCCGTGCGGGTTGTGGGCGGCGTCGAGCAGGATCATCGGGCTTCGGCGGATGATCTCGAG
>JAICSC010000228.1 GCA_025937085.1 Nocardioides sp. | reverse complement strand
GGCCAATATCCGGGGGCACCCCCTGTCCCCGCACTGCCGGGGGGTGGTCCTGGGCCCGCCCGGTGTGCGGGGGGGGGGGGGCCCCGCCCCCCCCCCCCCCCCACCACCCACCACCACCGAAGCACTAGGAAGCCAGGGATGACGGGATTCATCGTTCGTCGACTGCTCAGCTCGTTGCTCGTGATCGTCTTGACCTCGTTGTTCGTGTTCGTGCTGTTCTTCAAGGGCATGGGTGACGCCCCGGCACGGAACTACTGCGAGAAGCTCGGACCGGGCAAGTGTTCCGCGACCAAGCTGAACTCGATCCGACACCAGTACGGCTACGACAAACCCCTCATCACCAACTACGGCGAGTGGGCGAAGGGCATCTTCGTCGGCCGCCACAACGTCTACGACGACGGCAAGTACTACGAGTGCCCCGCGCCCTGCCTCGGCATCTCCATCACGACCGGCGACACCGTCTGGCACGACCTGAAGCAGAAGTACCCCGCCACGATCACGCTCGCCGTGGGCGGTGCGACGCTCTACCTCCTCATCGGGGTGACCCTCGGCGCCCTCGCGGCACGATGGCGTGGCACGACGGCAGACCGGCTACTCGTGGGGGGGACCCTCGTCGTCTCGTCCATCCCGTTCTACGTGATCGCGCTGCTGGCCTGGATCTACCTGTCCCTCCAGCTCCAGATCTTCCCGGAGACGGGGTACTACCCGATCACGCAGAACCCGGCCAAGACGATCGCCTGGATGGCGTTGCCCTGGCTGGTGATCGGGCTGACCAACTGCACGTCGTACGCCCGGTTCACCCGAGGTCAGATGGTGGAGACCCTGAGTGAGGACTACATCCGCACCGCCCAGGCGAAGGGTGTGCGGACCAACCGGGTGCTGTTCAAGCACGCGCTGCGTGCGGCGATCGTGCCGGTGGTCACGATCTTCGGTCTCGACTTCGCCACCCTGCTGGCCGGCACGATCTTCACCGAGCAGATCTTCAGCATCGACGGAATCGGCCGCTGGGGACTCCAGGCGCTGTCGACCCCGATCGACGTCAACGTGATCAGTGCGACGGTGCTGGTGGCTGCCGTTCTGATCGTGACCGCCAACCTGCTGGTCGATATCCTGTACAGCTTCCTCGATCCGCGGGTGAGCGTCGCCTGACGGACGCCCGTCGAGGCAGTCTCCCGTCTCACACGAAAGAGTCGTATGAGCATCGACATCTCCGAGCGCCCCGATGGCATGGCGGCGCCGGCCCACCCCGAAGACCCTTACCTCGTCGTCGAGAGCCTGACGGTCAAGTTCCCGACCCACGACGGCCTCGTCCAGGCCGTCACCGACCTCTCCTACACCGTCGACCGCGGCAAGACGCTCGGCATCGTGGGCGAGTCGGGATCGGGCAAGAGCGTGTCGTCGATGGCGGTGCTGGGTCTGCACGACCCGAAGCACACCCGCCTCTCGGGGTCGATCAGGGTCGACGGCGCCGAGGTCATCGGCGCCTCCGAGGACCGCATGCGCAAGATCCGCGGCAACAGCGTCGCCATGATCTTCCAGGACGCCCTCACGGCCCTGCACCCCTTCTACACCATCGGTGACCAGATCTCGGAGGGCTACCGGATCCACCACCGGGTGTCGAAGGCGGAAGCCAAGAAGCGGGCGGTCGAGATGCTCGACCGGGTCGGCATCCCTCAGGCCGGCCGGAGGATCGACGACTATCCCCACCAGTTCTCCGGTGGCATGCGTCAGCGCGCGATGATCGCGATGGCGCTGGTCAACGACCCGCAGCTGCTGATCGCGGACGAGCCCACGACCGCGCTCGACGTGACGGTGCAGGCGCAGATCCTCGACCTGCTCCAGGACCTCCAGCGCGAGTTCAACTCGGCGGTCATCATCATCACCCACGACCTCGGCGTGGTCGCCGAGCTCGCGGACACCACGATGGTGATGTACGGCGGCCGCGCGGTGGAGTACGGCGCCACACGGGAGATCCTCACCCACCCGGAGATGCCCTACTCCTGGGGTCTGCTCGGCAGCGTTCCGGACGTGACCGGAGACGCCGATGCGCGGCTGATCCCGATCCCAGGCAACCCGCCGAGCCTTCTCAACCCGCCTACCGGGTGCGCGTTCCACCCGCGTTGCCCCCACGTCGACAAGGTGCCAGGCGACCTCTGCCGGACCACCCTTCCCGACCTGGTCCCGGGCGACCGGGGGGAGAACCACCTGAAGCGTTGTCACCTGGCCAACCCCGGCGAGATCTACGCCGAGGAGGTGCTGCCGGAGATCGCTCCCGACCTCATCGACCCCACGACGGGCGAGTTGATCCCGGAGCTGGCAACAGTCGACCCGGACGAGGTTTGAGGGCACTATGAGCATCGTGACCAACTCCGGCATCGAGCGTGCTCCCGAGGACTCGGGCGCCAGTGTCGGCAACGACACCCTCCTCGAGGTCCGCGACCTGAAGAAGTACTTCCCGGTGAAGTCGGGGGGCGTGATCCGGCGTACCGTCGCCCACGTCCAGGCCGTTGACGGCGTCTCGTTCACGCTCGGGAAGGGCAAGTCGCTGGGCCTGGTGGGGGAGTCGGGCTGCGGCAAGACCACGACCGGCCGGCTGATCACCCGCCTGTACGACCCCACCTCGGGTGAGATCAACTTCGAAGGGCACGACATCGGACCGCTGACGCGACGGCAGATGATGCCGATCCGCAGCGAGATCCAGATGATCTTCCAGGACCCGTACTCCTCGCTGAACCCGCGTCACACCGTGGGCACGATCGTGGGCACACCGCTCCGGGTGCACAACATGGTCCCGGAGAAGAAGACGCTGGCCCGGGTGCAGGAGCTGCTGGAGGTCGTCGGTCTCAACCCCGAGCACTACAACCGCTACCCGAGCGAGTTCTCCGGTGGTCAGCGGCAGCGCATCGGCATCGCCCGGGCGCTCGCCCTCCAGCCGAAGCTGCTGGTGGCGGACGAGCCGGTCTCCGCGCTCGACGTGTCGATCCAGGCCCAGGTCGTCAACCTGCTGCGTGACGTGCAGGATGAGTTCGGGATCGCCTTCCTCTTCATCGCCCACGACCTGGCGATCGTGCGTCACTTCTGTCCCGAGGTCGCGGTGATGTACCTCGGCAAGATCGTCGAGATCGGTGACCGGGAGACGATCTACGAGCACCCGCACCACCCTTACACGCAGGCGCTGCTGTCCGCGGCTCCCGACGTGAAGCAGGCCGCGATCGGTGGTCGTCGTGAGCGCATCCGGCTCGAGGGCGACGTCCCGTCGCCGATCAACCCCCCGAGCGGCTGCCGCTTCCGCACCCGGTGCTGGATGGCGCAGGAGATCTGCGCGAAGCAGGAGCCACCGCTGCTGCAGATAGGTAAGACGCACAAGGTGGCCTGCCACTTCGCCGGGGAGATGCACGAGGCCCCGCAGCGGCCGGTCACCACCGGCCTGCTGGGCGTCGACGACCAGGGCAACCCGTCCAACGGGACGCCGGTCGCCGAGATCCACGACCAGCCCGGGTACGCCGACACCTGGTTCGACCTGAAGACCCAGTCGGTCACCTCAAGCACGTAGCCGGGCCCGAGGAACGAGGTCGCGCGAGCGCGTCGAAATCCGGTGACGGTGCCTGGGGCGTCTCCGACAGGGGCGTCGCTGCTGCGCCGTACGCTGCACCCGTGGACGACGGGCTGTTCGACGCGGAGGCCGTCGGTGATGCGCGTCCGGCTCCGGGCGCGGGATCGCTCTCGGCCAACACGACGGCCTCGGCGCCCCTCGCCGTACGCATGAGGCCGCGCAGCCTCGACGAGCTCGTCGGGCAGCCGCAGCTGCGGGCCGAGGGCTCACCCCTTCGTCAGCTGATCGAGGGCCGGCAGTCGATGTCGGTGCTGCTCTGGGGTCCGCCGGGCACCGGCAAGACCACGATCGGGGCGATCGTGAGCGGGCAGACGGACCGCGCCTTCGTCGAGGTGTCTGCCGTCTCGGCCGGGGTGAAGGAGGTCCGGGCCGCGATCGACCAGGCGCGCAGCGACCTCACCCGCCGGGGCCGGGAGACGGTGCTCTTCGTCGACGAGGTTCACCGCTTCAGCAAGGCCCAGCAGGACGCCCTGCTCCCGGGCGTGGAGAACCGTTGGGTGTCGCTGGTGGCCGCGACCACGGAGAACCCCTTCTTCTCCGTCATCTCACCTCTGCTGTCCCGGAGCCTGCTGTTGCAGCTCGACTCGCTGACCGACGACGACGTCGCCGAGGTGATCGACCGGGCGCTGATCGACGAACGCGGCCTCGGTGGGTCGTGGGTGCTGGACGACGACGCCCGCAGCCACCTGGTCCGCCTCGCAGGCGGTGACGCACGGCGCGCCCTGACCTATCTCGAGGCGGCAGCGGGCGCGGCCGGGTCCCGGCGGTCTCCACCGACGACCGGGCCGGCGACGATCGACCTGGCCACGGCGGAGACCGCGGTCGACCGGGCGGCGGTGCGGTACGACCGGCAGGGCGACCAGCACTACGACGTGATCTCGGCGTTCATCAAGTCCGTGCGGGGGTCCGACGCCGATGCCGCCCTGCACTACCTGGCCCGGATGTTCGAGGCAGGGGAGGACCCGCGGTTCATCGCTCGACGGCTGGTGATCCTCGCCAGCGAGGACGTCGGCCTGGCCGATCCCGGTGCACTCACCACCGCGGTGGCGGCCGCACAGGCGGTGCAGCTGATCGGGATGCCCGAGGCGCGGCTCAACCTGGCGCAGGCCACCATCGCGCTCGCGGTCGCGCCCAAGTCCAACGCGGTGATCACCGCGATCGACGCGGCGAGCGCCGACGTGCGAGCCGGCAAGATCGGCCAGGTGCCACCGCATCTGCGCGACGCGCACTACCCCGGCTCCCAAAAGCTGGGGCACGGCACCGCCTACACCTACAGCCACGACGAGCCGTACGGCATCGCCGAGCAGCAGTACGCACCCGATGTGGTGCTCGACGCGGAGTACTACCGGCCGACGACGCTGGGGGCCGAGGCAGCGGTCAAGGAGCGGTGGGAGCGCATCCGGCGGCTGGTGCGCGGACGATAGGGTCGTCTTCTGTGACCAAGGACCAGGCCGTGCTGCTCGCCGTGGGCGGGTTGGCGGTCCTCTGCCTGGTGCTCCTCGTCGTACTGCTGCGCATCCGCGCCGGAGCCGCCCGCACGTCCGTCCAGCTGGCCGAGCTGCGGCAACGCCTCGACGATGTCGAGCAGGCCCGCGGCGAGCGCGCGACAGCCGGCGCACCGGTCGCTGCTCCCGTGGAGTTCCTGATCACCGACCTCGGTCGGGATCCGAAGCCGCCCGAGCCGGTGCATCTGGACGGCCCGGCCTTCGCCGACATCGTTCTCAAGGAGACGGTGGTGAAGGCGGCCGCGCTGCTCTCCGGCGTACGCCGCGGCCTGGCGCCCGCGACCCGGAACCGCATCCGCTTCGAGATGAGGCAGGAGGTACGTCGGGCTCGCAAGCAGCGACGTGCCGACCTGAAGGCCGCCCAGCGCGACCTGCGCGCGCGACAGCGCGCCGCGCTGGCCGTCGACGGCAGGGAGGCCTCGTGAGGCCATACCGTGCAGGGCTCTGGTTCCTGGCCGGAGCCGGCGCGGGCGTCTACGCGATGGTCCGCGCCCGCCGGGTGAAGGAGGCGTTCACTCCCGAGGGTCTCAGCGACCGCTGGCAGGCGGTGAGCCTCGGCGCCAGGATGCTGCGCGACGAGGTGGCGCAGGGGCAGGCGGAGGCCGAAACGCAGTTGCGCGAGCGGTTCGGGCTCGTGCCTCATGGGATGCCTCAGCTGACCGTCGCCGAACGACGCTCGACCCAGGAGGGTGACGACTGATGGACACCGCGGAGATCCGGCGTAGGTTCGTGGCGCACTTCGAGGCCGCCGCGCACACCGCCGTCCCGTCGGCGTCCCTGATCCTCGACGACCCGACCCTGCTGTTCGTCAACGCGGGGATGGTTCCGTTCAAGCCGTACTTCCTCGGCCAGGAGGCGTCGCCGTACATGCGCGCGGTCAGCGTGCAGAAGTGCATCCGGACGCCCGACATCGAGGACGTCGG
>JAICSC010000354.1 GCA_025937085.1 Nocardioides sp. | reverse complement strand
GCCTGGAGGCTGGGCCTGGACTTCCTGACCGACGGTTCAGTTTCACCCGCGTGGAGCCTTGACAACCGGGGTCCGACCGGGGAACCGTTTCAGATGATGCGACGCGCGTTCGCATCGTGGACCAATCGGAACCGCACCACCAGGAGCAGCCATGCCGGCACGCAAGGTCATCATCACGTGTGCGGTGACGGGGTCGGCCCACACGCCGACCATGTCGCCGAACCTCCCCTACACCGTGGAGGACGTCGTCGGTCAGTCGGTGGCGGCCGTCGAGGCCGGCGCCGCGATCATCCACCTCCATGCCCGCGACCCCAAGGACGGCCGCCCGACGGCCGAGCCCGCGGTCTTCCTCGACTACCTCAAGGGGATCAAGGACTCCACCGACGCGGTCGTCTCGATCACGAGCGGCGGCGGCACCGGGATGACGGTCGAGGAGCGGCTGCGGGTCATCTACGAGACCAGGCCCGAGCTGTGCACGCTGAACCTCGGCACGTTCAACTACGGCAGCTTCCCGATGATCGGCAAGTACGCCGGCTCCTGGAAGTTCGACTGGGAGGAGCCCTACCTCGAGAGCACCCGCGCCGAGCCGTTCGTCAGCACGTTCGCCGACATCGAGCTGATGCTCACCGACGTCCGCAAGCAGACCGGGTCGCGGTTCGAGTACGAGGCCTACGACATCGGCCATCTCTACACGCTGGCCTACTACCTCGACGCGGGGCTGGTCGAGCCGCCGATCTTCCTGCAGACGATCATGGGCGTGATGGGCGGGATCGGCGCGCATGTCGAGCATCTCGCCCACATGAAGTCGACCGCCGACCGGCTGCTCGGTGACGCCTACGAGTGGTCCGTGCTGGGCGCCGGGCGCGACCAGTTCAACATGATCACCGCCTCGGCGGTGATGGGCTCCCACGTGCGGGTCGGTCTGGAGGACGGCCTGTTCATCGGCCGTGGACAGCTCGCGGAGTCGAACGCCGAGCAGGTCGCGAAGATCAGGCGGATCCTCTCCGAGCTCTCGATCGAGGTCGCGACCCCTGAGGAGGCCCGGCAGATCCTCGGCCTCAAGGGCCTCGACCAGGTCGGCTGGTGAGCACGTCCGGCCGCACCCAGCCGGACGCAGTCAGGACCGTCACCGTCGTCGGCACCGGAGTCATCGGTGGCGGCTGGGCGGCCCACTTCCTGCGCCGGGGGTACGACGTGGTCGCGTGGGACCCCGGCCCCGACGCACGGACCCGCCTGTCGGGGTTGCTGGACACGGCCTGGCCGTCGCTGGAGCGGCTCGGGCTCGCCGAGGGGGCGGGCCGCGACCGGCTCCGTTGGGCGGACACTCTCGCGGAGGCCGTGGCCGACACCGACTTCGTGCAGGAGTCCTCGCCCGAGGTGCTCGAGGCGAAGATCGCGCTGTTGGCCGAGGTCGACCGGCTGACCGATCCGCGCGTCGTAGTGGCCTCGAGCACGTCCGGCCTGTTGATGACCGACATGGCGGTGGGGTGCGAGAACGCCGACCGCTTCCTGGTCGGACACCCGTTCAACCCGCCGTACCTGATCCCGCTGGTCGAGGTCGTCGGCGGCCGGAAGACCGACCCCGAGGCGGTGACCTGGGCGGAGGCGTTCTACACCGCGGCCGGCAAGACCTCCCTCACCATGGAGCAGGAGGTGCCCGGCTTCGTGGGCAACCGGCTCCAGGAGGCCCTCTGGCGGGAGGCGTTGCACATGGTCGACTCCGGCCAGGCGACGGTCCAGCAGATCGACGACTCGATCGCGTACGGACCCGGACTGCGCTGGGCGATCATGGGTCCGATGTTGACCTTCCACCTCGCCGGAGGCCCGGGAGGGATGGGCCACATGCTCGACCACTTCGGGCCGGCTCTGTTGGAGCCGTGGACCCGGCTGCAGGCGCCGGAGCTGACCGCGGAGCTGCGCGACCGTGTGGTTGCCGGCGCTGTCGGCGCTGCCGGAGGCCGGACCGTGGCCGAGCTCGAGCGGAGGCGTGATGCCTTCCTCGTCGACCTGCTCCTGCTGCTCGAGCAGCACCGCGACGGGCAGGCCCGTGGTGACGACTGAAAGACGACTGAAATGAGCGCCGAGGCGAGTCCCGACCCGGCGCCTCGAGGCGGCGCGCCCTTCGCGGCGTACCGCCAGCCGGTGCGCGGCGAGTGGCTGGACTACAACGGTCACCTCAACGACTCCAGCTACGCGGTCGTCCTCAGCGCAGCCCATGAGCTGGTGCTGGAGCACCTCGGACTGAGTGCCGACTACCGGGAGAGCCATCAGGCGTCGATGTTCACCGTCGAGACCCACCTCCGGTACCTCGCCGAGTGCTCCGCGGGCCAGACCCTGACCGCCGCGACGACGCTGGTCGACGCCGACCACAAGCGGTTGCGCCTCCACAGCGAGCTGTACGCCGACGGCGTGCTCGCGGCGACCGGCGAGTCGTTGTACGTCCACGTCGACACCGTCGCCGGGCACAGCGCACCGCTCCCCGAGGACAGGCAGGCACGGGTCGCGGCGATGCGCGAGGCGCACGCGGATCTGCCCCGGCCCGCCCACCTCGGCCTCGGCGTGGGGTCGCGGCCGTGACCGAGCCGACGAGCTCGCGGATCACCACGCCGTACGAGGGTCGCGCCGCGGCCTGGACCGGCGACGCCGAGATCGGCGCGCCGCTGCGGCTCCACCGCACCACCGCACCCCCGGAGTGGATGGACTACAACGACCACATGAGCGAGTCGTGCTACCTGCTCGCGTTCGGCGACAGCGCCGATGCCTTCTTCCGGTTCCTGGGCATCGACGAGGCCTACCGGGCGGCCGGGCACTCGCTCTACACGACGGAGACACACCTCCACCACCGGCACGAGGTCTCGTTGGGCGAGCCGCTCGAGATGACGCTGCAGCTGCTCGACCACGACCGGCGGCGGCTGCACATCTTCCACGAGATGCGGCACGGCGACACCGACCTGCTGCTGGCCTCGGCCGAGCAGCTGCTGGTGCACGTCGACATGGGGGCCGGCCGCTCGGCCGACCTCCCGGACCACCTGCTGGCGCGGCTCGACGCCATCGCGGCGGCGCACGCGGACCTGCCCGAGCCGGACGTCGTCGGCCGGCCGATGGGCATCAGGCGACGGCACGAGCAGCCCGAGCAACGCGAGCGGCGCGGACAGTAACGGACAGGAGCGGTCATGGACTTCGGTCTCGATGACGAGCAGCGGGCGATCGTCGACACGGTGCGCACGTTCGTCACCCGGGAGCTCTACCCCCACGAGGAGGAGGTCGAGCGGCTGGGTGACGTCCCCGCCGAGCTGGTGACCCACATCCGGAAGAAGGCGATCG
>JAICSC010000284.1 GCA_025937085.1 Nocardioides sp. | reverse complement strand
CATGATCGAGGCGGTCGGCCGGTTTCCGGTGAACACCCGAGCCGGGACGATCGCCTCGGCGGTTCCCTCATCGCGGACCTCGTCGGCGGTCTTGCCGAACGCCAGCGCCCGGGTCTGCGCGAAGAAGTTGGCCAGGAACAGCTCGTGGACGTCCGTCTTCGTCCCGTCCTGGGCGTCGACCAACGGGTACGCCGGGTTCGCGAACGCGATGAAGTCGGCCGGGATCAGCCGCGTGCCCTGGTGGATCAGCTGGTAGAAGGCGTGCTGCCCGTTGGTGCCCGGCTCGCCCCAGAACACCTCGCCCGTGGTCGTGGAGACCGGGCTGCCGTCCCACCGCACACCCTTGCCGTTGGACTCCATCGTGAGCTGCTGGAGGTACGCCGGGAACCGGTGCAGCAGCTGGGAGTAGGGGAGCACGGCATGGCTCTGGGCCCCCAGGAAGTTGGCGTACCAGACGTTGAGCAGCCCCATCAGCATCGGCACGTTGCGGGCCGGCTCGGCGGTGCGGAAGTGCTCGTCCATGGCGTGGAACCCGGCCAGCATCTCGGCGAACCGTTCCGGACCCACGGCGACCGCGAGCGACGTACCGATGGCGGAGTCCATGGAGTAGCGGCCGCCGACCCAGTCCCAGAAGCCGAACGCGTTCTCGGGATCGATGCCGAACGCCTCGACCTTGTCGAGCGCGGTCGAGACCGCGACGAAGTGCTTCCGGACGGCCTCGCCGGCGTCGTGACCGCCCCCCTCCGACCGGCTCAGCCCCTCCAGCAGCCAGGCCCTGCAGAGCCGCGCGTTGGTCAGGGTCTCGAGGGTGCCGAACGTCTTGCTCGACACGATGAACAGGGTCGTCGCGGGGTCGAGCCCGGCCAGGGTGGTGGCCGCGTCGGTGGGGTCGATGTTCGAGATGAACCGGCACTCGAGACCCGCCCCTCCATCGGGCAGAGTGCGGTACGGCGCCAGCGCCTCGTAGGCCATCACCGGACCTAGGTCAGAGCCGCCGATGCCGATGTTGACCACGGTCCGGATGCGCTCGCCGGTGACCCCGGTCCACGCCCCGCTGCGCACCTGGTCGGCGAACGCGTAGACGCGCCGCAGGACGTCGTGGACCTCGGCGACGACGTCCTGGCCGTCCACCTCGAGCTGCGCGTCCGCGGGCAGCCGCAAGGCGGTGTGGAGTACGGCGCGGTCCTCGGTGACGTTGATGTGCCGGCCCGCGAACATCGCGTCGCGTCGTCTCGCCACGCCGACCTCGTCGCCGAGGGCCAGCAGCGCCGCGAGCACCTCGTCGTCCAGGAACGACTTGGACAGGTCGACCAGCAGGTCGGCCGCATCGAACCCGAGCCGGGTCACCCGCTCGGGGTCGTCCGCGAACCAGGCCCGGAGGTCGGGGGAGAACCCGTCCGCGAGCTTGGTGAGGCGTGACCAGGCCTCCGTCGAGGTGGGATCGACGGGGGCCTCGCTCACTGGGCCGCCTTGGGGGCCGCCTTGGGCGCCGCCTCGAGGGCCTCGGTGACCGAAGCGAGGAGCTCGTCCCACGCCTTGATGAACTTGTCGACGCCCTCCTTGATCAGGACCTCGATCACGTCGTCGTAGTCGATGCCGGCGTCGGCGAGGGCCTTCATCGTGGCTTCGGCGTCCTCGTAGAACGGCCGGATCCGGTCGCCGGTGATCTCGCCGTGGTCCTCGACCGCGTGCAGGGTCTTCTCGGGCATCGTGTTCACGGTGTTCTCGACGACCAGGTCGTCGACGTACATCGTGTCCTTGTAGGCGGGGTTCTTCACGCCCGTGGACGCCCACAGGGGCCGCTGCTTGCGAGCACCGTCCGCCTCGAGCGAGGCCCAGCGGTCGGACGAGAAGAACTCCTCGTAGGCCTTGAACGCGAGACGTGCGTTGGCGACTCCTGCCTTGCCCTTCAGGTCGTCGTGTCCCCCCATCCCGTCGAGGCGCTTGTCGATCTCGGTGTCGACCCGGGAGACGAAGAAGGACGCGACCGACTGGACTCGGGAGAGGTCGTGCCCGTTGTCGCGCGCCTTCTCGAGACCGGCGACGAAGGCCTCCATGACGTGGTGGTACTGCTCGAGGCCGAAGATCAACGTCACGTTCACGGGGATCCCGTTGGCGAGGGTCTCGGTGATCGCCGGCCAGCCCTCCTTCGTGCCCGGGATCTTGATGTAGAGGTTCGGCTCACCGACCGTGTTCCACAGCTCCGCGGCCTCCGTGACGGTGCCGGCCGTGTCGTGGGCCAGGCCGGGCGAGACCTCGATCGACACCCGCCCGTCGACGGTGTCGCTCGCGTCGTACGCCGCGCGCATGACCTTGCAGGCATCGCGCACGTCGTCGGTGGTGATGGTCCGCACCGCCTGGTCGGTGTCGGCTCCCTGGCCGGCGAGCTCGCGGATCTGCGGGTCGTACCGCTCGCCCTCCTTCAGCGCCGCCTGGAAGATCGAGGGGTTGCTGGTGACCCCCACGACGTGGGAGTTCTTGATCAGGTCGGCGAGGTTGCCGGTCTCGAGGCGCTCGCGGGACAGGTCGTCCAGCCAGATGGAGACCCCCGCGTCGGTGAGCTGCTGCAGGCGGTCGGTCATGGTTCCTCCTGGTGGGTCGAGCTGGGTTCTCCAGCCGGTCGTGCCCCGACGGGGCTGCGTCAGTCCGTGACGCTCCGGATGCTGTCCTGGGCGGCAGCGGCGACGGCCTCGGCGGTGATGCCGAACTCCTGGTAGATGCGCGCGTAGTCGGCGGAGGCACCGTAGTGCTCGAGCGAGATGATCCGCCCGTGGTCGCCGACGACCTCTCGCCAGCCCTGGGCGACGCCGGCCTCGACCGAGACACGGGCCTTCACCGTCGGCGGAATCACCGTCTCCCGGTACGACGTCTCCTGCGCGTCGAACCACTCCCGGCACGGCATCGACACCACGCGCGCCCGGACGCCGTCCGCGGCCAGCAGCTCACGCGCCTTGACCGCGAGCTGGACCTCGGAGCCGGTGCCGACCAGGACCACGTCGGGCAGGCCGCCCTCCATCTCCGACGGAGGGTCGAGGAGGACGTAGCCGCCTCGGTGGACGTTGCTGGTGTCGGACCAGTGCTGACCCCGGGCGTCCTCCCCGCGGGGGAAGGTCGGGACGTTCTGCCGGGTGAGGACCAGCCCTGACGGCCGGTCGGTGTGCTCCAGGATCGTCTGCCAGCAGGCGACGGTCTCGTTGGCGTCGGCCGGACGCACGATGTCGAGTCCCGGGATCGCCCGCAGGGCGGCCAGCTGCTCGACCGGCTGGTGGGTCGGACCGTCCTCGCCGAGACCGATCGAGTCGTGGGTCCAGACGTAGGTGACCGGGATCCCCATCAGGGCGGCCAGGCGGACCGAGCCCCGCATGTAGTCGGAGAAGGTCAGGAACGTGCCACCGAAGACGCGCGTGCCGCCGTGCACCGCGATGCCGTTCATGATCGCGCCCATGCCGTGCTCACGGATGCCGAAGTGGAGCACGCGCCCGGCCAGGGGGTCGGCCTTCCACATCTTGGTGGCCCGGTCGCCGGGCAGGAACGACGGGACGCCCTCGATGGTCGTGTTGTTGGACTCGGCGAGATCGGCCGAGCCGCCCCAGAGCTCGGGGAGGTGCTCCGCGATCGCGTTGATCACCGCGCCCGAGGCCTTGCGGGTCGCCATGCCCTTCTCGTCGGCATCGAACGACGGCAGGTGGTCGGCCCAGCCCTCGGGGAGGGCGCGCTTCTGGAGCCGCTCGAAGAGCTCGGTGTCGGCGGACGGCTTGCGCGCCCACGCGGCGTACTCCGTGTCCCACGCGGCCTGCAGGGCCTTGCCGCGCTCGACCGCCTGCCGCGTGTGCTCGAGGACGCCGGTGGGGACCTCGAAGCTCTGGTCCGGGTCGAAGCCGAGCACCTCCTTGGTCGCGGCCACCTCGTCGGCGCCGAGCGCGGAGCCGTGCGCCTTGCCGGTGTTCTGGGCGTTCGGGGCGGGCCAGGCGATGATCGTGTGCAGCACGATGAAGCTGGGTCTGTCGGTGACGGCCTCGGCCCGGCGGATGGCGTCGTAGAGCGCGGGCACGTCCTCGCGGTACGTCGTGCCGTCGTTGGTCCAGTCCACATGCTGTACGTGCCAGCCGTAGGCCTCGTAGCGCGCGCCGACGTCCTCGCCGAGAGCGATGTCGGTGTTGTCCTCGATCGAGATCCTGTTGTGGTCGTAGATCAGGGTGAGGTTGCCGAGCTCCTGCACGCCGGCGATCGCGGACGCCTCTGCGGAGACGCCCTCCTCGATGTCGCCGTCGGAGCAGAACGCGTAGATGTGGTGGTCGAACGGCGAGTCGCCCATCGCGGCGTTCGGGTCGAACAGCCCGTGCTCGCGCCGGGCCGCCATCGCCATGCCGACGGCGTTGCCGACGCCCTGCCCGAGCGGACCCGTCGTGGTCTCCACACCGGCCGTGTGGCCGTACTCCGGGTGACCGGGGGTCTTGCTGCCCCAGGTGCGGAGTGCCTTGAGGTCGTCGAGCTCGAGGCCCCACCCGCCGAGGAACAGCTGGATGTAGAGGGTGAGGCTCGAGTGTCCGCAGCTGAGGACGAAGCGGTCGCGGCCGGGCCAGTGCGGGTCGGCCGGGTTGTGTCGCATCACCTTCTGGAACAGCAGGTACGCCGCGGGCGCGAGGCTCATCGCGGTGCCGGGGTGGCCGTTGCCGACCTTCTGGACGGCGTCCATGGCCAGCACCCGTACGGTGTCGACGGCCTTGTCGTCCAGCTCGT
>JAICSC010000397.1 GCA_025937085.1 Nocardioides sp. | reverse complement strand
TCTGGGCGGGGATCGCACTCGACACGATGGACCAGCGGGCCGACTCGGTGGCGGCCGTCCTGCACGGCATCATCTTCGGCCGGATCGCACCGTCCTCCAGGCAACGCCGCCGGATCACGGCTCAGGCGCTGATCGTCGGCCACACCGCCGACCCGATCCACCCGTTCGCCGACTCGCAGATGCTGGCCGGCGAGCTGGAGAACGCGGAGTTCGTGCGGGCCTCGACGCTGCTGGAGTGGCGCTTCTGGCCTGACCGACTGAACGCGACGTTCGGCCGAGTTCGCCCGGCGCTGCTGGCGACACCCGGCCGCGCGCGACGTACCTCCACGCCCTGATCCGGCCGACCCGGCAGAATGGACCGGTGCCCCTCTACCGCGACGAGGCGATCGTGCTGCGCACCCACAAGCTGGGTGAAGCCGATCGCATCATCACCCTGCTGACGCGTCAGCACGGGCGGGTGCGCGCAGTCGCGAAGGGCGTCCGCAAGACGACCTCGCGGTGGGGTGCCCGGCTGGAGCCGTTCACCCATGTCGACCTCCAGCTGGCCGAGGGCCGCAACCTCGACGTGATCACGCAGGCCGACACCCTCGACGCGTTCCCGTCGCGGCTCGGCGACCACTACGACCGGTACACCGCCGGGACGGTGATGCTCGAGACCGCCGACCGGCTGGTCACCGAGGAGAAGGAGCCGGCCCTGCAACAGTTCCTGCTGCTGGTCGGCGGCCTGCGCGCGATGACGTCAGGTGAGCGGGTGCCGGCGCAGGTGCTCGACTCCTACCTCCTCAGGTCGCTGGCGGTGGCCGGCTACGCCCCGTCGTTCACCCACTGCGCCCGCTGCGGCGACCCGGGGCCACACCGGTGGTTCTCGCCGTCGGCGGGTGGTGCCCTGTGCGCCGACTGCCGGGTGCCCGGCTCCGCGTCGCCGTCGGCACAGGCGCTCGAGGTGATGGGTGCGCTCCTCGCCGGTGACTGGCCCACGGTGCAGTCGTCCGACCAGCGGCACCTCCGTGAGGCCTCGGGGATGGTGGCGGCGTTCCTACACTGGCACCTCGAGCGCGGGCTGCGGTCGCTGGAGTACGTCGAGCGGTGAGCGACCCATGAGCCGGGCGCGCCGGCGCGACGTACGTCCGCCGAACCCGCACCCGTCCGGAGCCCGGCCACCGGACATCCCCCGCGCCCTCGTGCCCGGGCACGTCGCGATCACGATGGACGGGAACGGCCGCTGGGCGAAGGCCCGCGGGCTGCCCCGGACCGAGGGGCACAAGATGGGGGAGGCCGCGCTCTTCGACGTGGTCGAGGGTGCGATCGAGATCGGCGTGAAGGCGATCTCGGCGTACGCCTTCTCGACCGAGAACTGGACCCGCTCTCCCGAGGAGGTCCGCTTCCTGATGGGCTTCAACCGGGACGTGATCCGGCGGCGGCGCGACGAGATGCACGAGATGGGCGTGCGGGTGACCTGGTCGGGGCGGGCGCCCCGGTTGTGGAGGTCGGTGATCAAGGAGCTCCAGGTCGCGCAGGAGATGACCCGGGGCAACGACGTGCTGACCCTCAACATGTGCGTCAACTACGGCGGTCGGGCCGAGGTCGCCGACACCGCCCGCGCGATCGCCCGCGCGGCGGCCGCCGGCACGCTCGACCCGGAGAAGGTCGACGAGCGGACGTTCGGGCGGCACCTCTACGTCCCGGATCTCAGCGAGGCCGACATGATCTGGCGGACGTCGGGGGAGAACCGGCTGTCGAACTTCATGCTCTGGCAGGCGGCGTACGCCGAGCTGGTCTTCACCGACGTCCTGTGGCCCGACGTCGACCGGTTGGCGCTGTGGCGGGCGATCGAGATCTACGCCCGCCGCGACCGGCGCTTCGGCAAGGCCTGACCGGTGCTCACACCGAGAGAAAAAATCGTATCCCGAGGCAATTGACGCGGCATCGGTCACCGGAGCACAGTGCCAGAGCCGGATCACGCTCGTTGATCACGGTTCCGGATCACGGTTTCGGATCACTTGGAGGTGCGGTCGATGCCTGTCTCAGCTGGTTCCCGTCCACGGACTCTCGCCCTCGGAGCCGCCGCCGGCGCCTGCTTCGCGCTGGCGCTCGCCGCGGCGATGCCCGCGATCGGCTCGCCGTCCCACTCGCGCGGCCACGACCGCGATGCCCACCGGCTCGGGCACGTGTTCATCATCATGGAGGAGAACCACGCCCAGGATCACGTGATCGGTGACTCGGCCATGCCGTACACCAACTCACTGGCCGCGACGTACAACCAGGCGACCCGGTACTACGGCGTCACCCACACCAGCGAGCCCAACTACATCGCCGCGACCAGCGGGTCGAACTGGGACGTCAACAACGACAACGGGTGGTACCCGACGAGC
>JAICSC010000286.1 GCA_025937085.1 Nocardioides sp. | reverse complement strand
GGGAGATCGAGGCCAACAAGTGGGGAGCAACGCCAACGAGGTCGCGCGGGATAGCTGCATCGCGGCGCGAAGCGGACGCTGCCTATCCGTGCCGAGTGTCGTCAGAACCGGCGCCACCACAGGTTGACCGCGTAGTCCACGCTCGTGCCGGTGTGCTCGGCCAGGATCGCGGAGGCCACCTCGGGGGTGAACTCGATCCGGACGACGGACTCCAGGTCGGCCCGGTCGTCGAACCGCCAGTCGATGTCCAGCGGGAGGCGGGTCCAGCCCCGGCCGGCCCAGAAGCGTTCGACCGCCACCGGGTCGATCCTCGGGTAGCCGCGGCGGAACCACCGCCCGAACGTCGAACGGGTCGCGTCGTTGTCGATCACGAAGGCCGTCCCGCCGCGGCGTACGACGCGGGCCAGCTCGCGCAGCCCAGGTTCGCAGCCCGGGCCGAAGAAGTACGCCCACCGCGCGTGCGCGATGTCCGCCGACGCGTCCGGCAGTGGCACCGCTTGGGCGGTGCCGCCCAGCAGGGTCACGTTCGAAAGGGCCCGAGTACGCCGGGCGGCGAGCCGCAGCAGGCCCGGGTGCGGCTCGACGCCGTACACCCGGGCAGCCGTGGCAGCGAAACGGGGCAGGTGGAAGCCGGTTCCGCACCCGAGGTCGAGCACGTCGAGCCCCGACCAGTCGGCGATCGATCTCATCGCGCACTCGAGGACGCCATCACGATCGACCGCGCGGTTCTCCACCTCGTACGTCGCCGGATGCTCCCAGATGTTGGGGCTGCGGACCGAGCCGCGCGGTAGTTCGCTCACGCAGGTGACCGATCCGGGACGCTGGGACCCAACTGCTACGAGAACGCTGAGCTCACACCCGGACGAGGCCGCTCGGGGTCTGGAACTGCGCGGCGATGATGCCGGGGGTTCCGTGCGGGGCGACCCACTCGACCTTGACCTCCTCCAGCGGCGCCTCGACGGTCTCGCCGAGCCACTCGCTCACCCGCTGCGGGTCACCGGCGATCTCCAGGCAGGCCAGCGACCAGTCGTCGACACCCCCGGTGGACGGGTGCAGTCCGTCGGGGCTCAGCCACTGCACGAAGAACGGCAGCTGCGGGTCGGAGATCAGGCCGTTGACGCCGATCTGCTTCCAGAGCAGCTCGGTGCCGTCGGGCCGGTAGCGGTTGCCGGTGACCGACTCGCGACCCAGCCGCCTCTCGACCGGCGCGATGTCGTCGACCGCGACGACCCAGCCGAGCCAGCCTCCGCCGAGGGCGGAGCGGGCGCGCACCGCCTGGCCGAAGGGCGCCTTGTCCGAGGCCGGGTGGTCGAGCACCTCGACCACCTCGAGGTAGGTGTGTTCCGCCAACGGCAGGACCATGTTCCGGGTCCCGAATCTGGGATGGATGCCGCCTGGCGCGAAGTCACGGCCGAGCAACCCCCCGATGCGCTGGGCGGTGCCGGTGAGCCCGTCCGGGCCGGCGGCGTAGCTGAGATGGTCCAGGCGCATGCGGAGCATTCTGCGCCACGGCGTACGCCGATCCGGACGGGGGGTCGGGTTCTCTCGATGTCGAGAAGGTGGTACGACTCCTCTGGATCCGGGGCCGGCTTCAGCTGGGGTCGGCGGGGTGGATCGCGAGTCGGTCGCGCGCGGCCAGGTGTCGCTCGCAGTGCGTGACCAGCTCGTCGTACGCCGGTCGTCCCATCAGCTCGACGAGCTCGGGCTCGTTGGTGACGTAGAGCGGTTCGCGCGCGACGTGCGCCTCGGAGTTGCCCGAGCAGTACCAGTCGAGGTCATGCCCGCCCGGACCCCAGCCCCGGCGGTCGTACTCGCCGATCGTGACCTCGGTGTACGTCGTGTCGTCCGGTCGCGTGACGTCCCGGAAGGTGCGGCGGATCGGGAGCTGCCAGCACACGTCCGGCTTGGTCTCCAGGGGGTTGCGACCCTGCTGCAGCGCCAGGGAGTGGAGGGCGCAGCCCGCGCCGGTGGCGAAGTCCCGGCGGTTGTGGAAGATGCACGCCGACTGGCCCTCGTACTCCACGACCTTGGTCTTCCGCTCGCCCTCGTCGTCCTTCTCGATCCAGTCGGACTTCCGGACCTTGTCGTGGGGGCCCCCGGGGTGGAACTGCCAGAGGTCGGGTCCGAGCTGCTCGACGAACGAGGTGACCCGCCGCTCGTCGGCCTTGTCCGAGAAGTGCGCACCCAGGGCGCAGCAGCCCACGTCGGGCGCGTCGGCGTAGATGCCGCGGCAGCCCTGGCCGAAGATGCACGTGTAGCGCGAGGTGAGCCAGGTCAGGTCACAGCGGAACACCTGGGCTGGGTCTCCGGGGTCGGCGAACTCGACGAAGGCGCGCGGAAAGACCAGATCGACCTCGGGCACCACACCAGCGTAGGCGCGGGTCGTACAGGTAATAGATTCGGGACATGCGCCTCGGCGTCCTCGATATCGGCTCCAACACCGGCCACCTGCTCGTCGTCGACGCCCACCGCGGCGCGGCGCCGCTGCCGGCGTACTCCCACAAGGAACCCCTGCGGCTCGCCGAGCACGTCGTGGACGGCGACATCACTCCGGCGGGGATCGAGGCACTCACGAGGTTCGTGGCCGGGGCCGTCGTCGTCGCAGAGGACAAGGGTGCGCAGGACATGCTCGGGTTCGCGACCTCGGCGGTGCGTGACGCCGACAACAGCGCGGCGGTCCTCGACCATGTCGCCGACACGACCGGCGTACGGATCGCCGTACTGCCCGGCGACGACGAGGCACGACTGACCTTTCTCGCCGTACGCCGGTGGTTCGGCTGGTCGGCGGGAAGCCTGGCGGTCTTCGACATCGGCGGAGGGTCGCTCGAGATCGCCGGCGGCCCCGACGAGGAGCCTCGCGTCGCCTGGTCGATCCCGCTGGGGGCCGCCCGCCTGGCCCGCGAGCACTTCCGCGACGGGAGTCCCGGAGAGCAGGAGATCCGGGGTCTGCGCACGAAGATCCGCGTCGACGTGGCCGAGGAAGCCGGACGTCTGCTGCGGGAAGGTCCGCCGGACGTCGCGGCGGCGACCTCGAAGACGTTCCGCTCGCTGGCGCGCATCTGCGGTGCCGCTCCCAGCGGCGAGGGGCCGCTGGTCGACCGGACCCTCGCCCTCGCGGACCTCCGGGAGTGGATCCCGAAGCTGGTGGCGATGACACCGGCCGAGCTGGCCTTGCTGCCAGGGGTCTCCCCGAACCGGACCCACCAGATCGTGCCCGGTGCGCTGGTGGCCGAGGCGGTGATGGACATCTTCGACCTCGACGAGCTCCAGATCTGTCCGTGGGCGTTGCGGGAGGGCGTGATCCTCGACCGGCTCGACCAGCTCGCGGGGGAGCTGCTGGTCGAGACCTCGGATGAGCCCTCGAGTGAGCCCTCGACTGAGGGAGCCCGGTGAGCCTGGTCGCCCTCTCGACCGCGTCGGTCTACCCCGAGTCGAGCGCGCACGCGTTCGCCTACGCCAAGTCGCTCGGGTACGACGCCGTCGAGGTGATGGTGGGGATCGATGCGCTGAGCCAGCAGACCGCGGCCGTCAAACAGCTGTCCGACCACCACGAGCTGCCCGTGTGTGCGGTCCACTCCCCGTGCCTGCTGTTCACGCAACGGGTCTGGGGCACCGACCCCTGGGGCAAGCTCGAGCGCTCGGCCGAGATGGCGCACGCGGTCGGCGCCGACGTCGTCGTCGTACATCCGCCGTTCCGGTGGCAGCGCGAGTACGCCGCCGGCTTCGTCGACGGGATCGCCGCACTCGAGGAGTCGAGCGGCCTGGCGTTCGCCGTCGAGAACATGTACCCGTGGCGGGCCTCGGCCCGGCGCGGTGTGGAGATGTACCTGCCGGGCTGGGACCCCTCGGAGGAGACCTACGGCAACGCCACGGTCGACCTCTCGCACGCCGCGATCGCCCAGTGCTCGCCGGTCGAGATGGCCGAACGGCTCGGCGACCGGCTGCGCCACGTCCACCTGACCGACGGCTCCGGGTCGCCGAAGGACGAGCACCTCGTCCCCGGCCGCGGTGCCATGGATGCGCAGGGGTTCCTGGAGTACCTGTCCAGCGTCCGCTTCACCGGCCACATCGTGCTGGAGATCAACACCCGCAAGGCCGGGACCCGCGAGGAGCGTCGGTCCGACCTTCACGAGTCGCTGACCTTCGCCCGCCGCCACTTCCGTCCGGCGTAGCCTGCGCCCATGCCGCCGACGTCCCGCACCTCACGTCGCGGCCGGCGGCCTGGAGCGCCCGACACGCGGGCGACGATCCTCGCTGCGGCGCGAGCCGCCTTCGGCGAGAAGGGCTTCGCGGGCACGACGATCCGGGCGGTCGCCTCGTCGGCGGGTGTCGACGCGGCGTTGGTGCACCACTACTTCGGCACCAAGGACGACCTGTTCCTGGCCGCGATGGAGCTCCCGGTCGACCCCCGTCAGTTCCTCGGCCCGGCTCTGGCCGGTGGTCCCGAGGGGGCGGGCGAGCGGCTGCTGCGCGCGTTCCTGTCGCTGTGGGACGACCCCGACGTCTCGCCCGTGCTGGTGGGCATCGTCCGCTCGGCTCTCCAGCCGGGGGGCGAACGGCTGCTCACCGAGGGCTTCGTGCCGGTGGTGCTGCTCCCCGCCGGTGCCGCGCTCGGCATCGACCGGCCCGAGACCCGGATGCCGCTGGTGATCAGCCAGGTCGCCGGGCTGATCCTCACCCGGTACGTGATGGAGCTCGAACCGATCGCGTCGATGCCGCCCGAGACCGTGGT
>JAICSC010000327.1 GCA_025937085.1 Nocardioides sp. | reverse complement strand
GGACCGGTCGATGACGGGCCTGAACGTGGGCGTCGTCGGCGCGACCGGGCAGGTCGGCGCGGCGATGCGGCAGATCCTGCTCGAGCGGTCGTTCCCGATCGAGACGATCCGGTTCTTCTCCTCGGCCCGGTCGGCCGGCACCGTGCTGCCCTTCGGCGACCGCGAGGTCACCGTCGAGGACGCTGACACCGCCGATCCGAGCGGACTCGACCTGGCGCTCTTCTCGGCGGGCGCCACGGCTTCGCGGACCTTGGCGCCGCGGTTCGCTGCGGTGGGCGTGACCGTGATCGACAACTCGTCGGCCTGGCGGATGGACCCCGACGTCCCGCTCGTGGTCACCGAGGTGAACCCGCAGGCCATCGAACTGGCGTGGTCGGGTGCCCGCAAGGGGATCATCGCCAACCCCAACTGCACCACGATGGCGGCGATGCCGGTGCTCAAGCCGCTGCACGACGAGGCGGGCCTGGTCCGGCTGATCGCGTCGACGTACCAAGCCGTCTCGGGCAGCGGTCTGGCCGGTGTCGACGAGCTGGCCGAGCAGGTCGCGGCCGCTGGGGAGAAGGCGCGCGAGCTGGCCTACGACGGCTCGGCGGTGAGCTTCCCCGAGCCGGTGAAGTACGTCGACACCATCGCCCACAACGTGCTGCCCCTGGCCGGCTCGATCGTCGACGACGGCGAGCTCGAGACCGACGAGGAGAAGAAGCTGCGCAACGAGTCGCGCAAGATCCTCGGGATCCCCGACCTGCCGGTCTCCGGCACCTGCGTGCGGGTGCCGGTCTTCACCGGTCACAGCCTGTCGATCAACGCCGAGTTCGCCCGGTCGTTGCCAGTCGCCCGGGCTACGGAGGTGCTGGCCGCGGCGCCAGGCGTCGAGCTGGCCGACGTCCCGACCCCACTGCACGCCGCCGGCCGCGACCCGTCGTACGTCGGTCGCCTCCGCCAGGATCCCGGCGTGCCGGACCGGCGCGGCCTGGTGTTGTTCGTCAGCAACGACAACCTCCGCAAGGGCGCCGCTCTGAACGCCGTCCAGATCGCCGAGCTGGTCGCTGCCTCTCGCTGACCCGCCGCGTGTGGCGTCGGTGAGCGGTGGCTCTCCATCGCTCAAGGTGCCGGTTCGGTGGCTGTCGCACCGCCACCGGGCGTTCAGTGGTGCCGGTCCGCCTGCGGGTGGGTGCGGCGGTGCAGCTCCGAGGCCGGCAGGACGTCGCCGCGATGGTCGACCTGCAGGGTCGTGTGCCGGATCGCGAACTCCGACCCGAGCAAGGCCTCGATGGCGAGTCGTCGTTCATGACAGTCCGCCGAAGGCTCGACGAGCACGTGGGCCGACAGCGCCGGGAAGCCGGAGGTCACCTCCCACACGTGCAGCTCGTGCACGTCGGTGACCTCGTCGACACCTCGGATCGAGGCCTCCACGACTCCGGCATCAAGTCCGCGCGGGGCCGCCTCGAGGAAGACGCGCGAGCTGTCGCGGAGGAGCCGGTACGCCGCGACCGCCATCAGGACCGCCACCAGGAGCGCGGCGAGGGCGTCGGCGCGGGCCCAACCTGTCCATCGGATCACCAGGCCGGCGACCACCGTGGCGATGAAGGCGAAGAGATCGGTCACGATGTGCCAGTACGCCCCGGCGATGTTCAGGCTTCGCCGGTCCGCGCGGGCGATGAGTGCGGCCGCGGCCAGGTTCACCACGATCCCCACCGCAGCGACCGTGGCCACCGCGGTCCCCGACACGTCCGGGGGCTCGAGGAGGCGGCGTGCACCTGCGATCACGAAGACGACCACCAGCACCGCGAGGGTCAACCCGTTGACCTGGGCGGAGAGGATCTCGACCCGCTTCAGCCCATAGGTGTACGCACCCGTCGCCGGACGCGCGGCGAGCCGCATCGCCACCAGGGCCAGCCCGAGCGCACCCGCGTCGGTGAGCATGTGTCCCGCATCGGCGAGCAGTGCCAGGGAGCCGACCACCAGGCCGACCACGACCTCGCCGACCAGGAACGCCACGATCAGCCCGAGCGCCACGAGCAGGAGCCGTCGGTCCGCGCCGTGGCTGATCCCGTGCGCATGATCGTGCGCGTGATCGTGGGTCACTGCCGCCCCTTCCCGTCGTTCCCAGTGTCCCGCAGTTGCGTCGGGGCAGGGGTCAGTCGGCCCAGTGGGCGGGTGGCTCGAGTCCGCTCGGGAGCGCCGTACGCCGGTCGCCGCGCACGCCGCCGAGCTGGGTCCGGGTCAGGAACAGGGCGTCGATGAGCCGGGCTCCGCGAACGTCCGCGCCCCGCAGGTCCGCAGCCAGGAGATCGGCCCGGTCCAGATCGGCGTCGGCCAGCCTGGCGCCCATCAGGAGAGCACCCCGGAAGGAGACCCCGCGCAGGTCAGCGCCTCGGAGGTCGGCCCCGCTGAGGTCGTCGCCTGCGTGGTCGGCGCCGCCGAGACCGGCCCGGGCGAGCCGGCTGGCCTCACGCAGCAGCGGAGCGGCCGTGGCTCGCAAGGCGTCGAGGTCGATGTCGAGCAGCCTCTCCGGAGGGGAGGCGGCCGCCTCCTCCACCCGTCTGCGCGCCGCGTCGAGCCCGTTGCGGACCGGGTCCGACGAGGCCAGGTCGAACGCCTCGCCCAGGTACCAGAGCAGCTCGTGCAGCCCGCGCATCACCGGCAGCGCGGCCATCATCGGCGCCGCGACGTCGCCGTGGGTGCGCCAGTCCCGTCCCCCGAAGGTCACCTGGGCCAACCGCTGCCCGGCGCCGAAGCAGTCGTACGCCGTGCACCCGGCGAATCCTTCCGGTCGCAGACGATCGTGGATCGAGCAGCGGTGGTCATCGGCGAGATGAGGGCACGCCACTCCGGCCGCCTTGTCGATCGCGAAGTCGGAGGAACGGCTGAACGCCGGTGCCACGCAGCAGATGGCGAAGCATGCACCACAGTCGGCGCGGAGCTCGGCGCGTGCGACCACGCCCCGATCCTCCTCCTCGTCGCCGATCCTCGTCCTCCTCGGGGATGATCCTCGTGGCCCGCGCATCCGGCCCCGCCGTACACGACTTACGATCCCGTCGTGGACGAGTGGACCCGACTGGCGTACGCCGCGCGCAGCGGCGCCGACCAACGTGCCCTCGAGGCGTTCGTGCGGGCCACCCGGGGAGACGTCTGGCGCCTCTGCGCCCACCTCGGCGACCCGGACCGCGCCGACGACCTGACCCAGGAGACCTATGTCCGGGTGCTCCGGTCACTCCCGGCCTTCCGAGGTGACTCGTCGGTGCGGTCATGGCTGTTCACCATCGTGCGACGCGCCGTCGCCGATGACATCGCCGCCCGGCAGCGTCACCGCCGCGAGCGCTGGGAGACGGCTCACCTCGAGACCGAGTCCCCCGATCACCAAGGGTCGGTCGCCCTGGATCACGTGCTCGGCTGCCTCGACCCCGAGCGCCGGGCCGCCTTCGTGCTGACCCAGGTGCTCGGCTACTCGTACGCCGACGCCGCGGAGGTCTGCGACGTCCCGGTCGGGACGATCCGATCCCGGGTCGCGCGGGCCCGGGGCGTCCTCGCCGCGATGCTCGGCGAGCCGGCCGCTCCCGTGGTCGCTGCGACTGCCTAGTCGGGGGCCCCGGGGGTTCCTGGCGGCCCGCCACCGATCGACTGGGGTGTGGGATCCAGGATCAGCGGGTGGCACGCCGTCGCAGCAGCGCGCCGGCCAGCAGGCCGCCGGACATCAGCAGTGACAGGATCGACAGGACCAGGGCGGTCGTGGCCGTGCCGGAGGTGGAGGACGAGGAAGCGGGTGCGTCGGCTCCGCCGCCCGCTGCCGGAACCAGGGTCAGGACCGGCGCCGGGTGCTCCGGCTCGGGCTGACCGGCTGCCGCCGGCTCGTCGATCCAGCGGACGACGGTGCCGTCGGAGTAGGTCTGCGTGACGGGCAGCGCGAGGCGTCCCACGTCGGGCACGGCGCCGACGGCGACGGTGAAGGCCTGGAACTCCCCGTCGGCGAGCTGCGTGCCGGGCAGGGCGGTCC
>JAICSC010000006.1 GCA_025937085.1 Nocardioides sp. | reverse complement strand
GCAATCCGGATCAACTGGCTCCCTCACCTAGCCGTCGACCAGGTCAGCGACTCCGCCCTCGGCGGCCAGTCGGCCGACGGGATGCCCTGACCCGGGAGCCTACGAGCCCACTGCGGGTTCACATGCGAGCGTCAGCGAATCACGAACCCGCATCCACCGTTCGCAAGCCGATCAAACGGTGGAAAGCACACCGCTGGCACGAGGTGCTCGCCACCGACCGGGTCGGCAGTGATCTCCTGCATGCGTGCGACGGCGAGCGTCGCGGCCCCCTGGCAAAGGAACTCGCCGGGCACCCTGTCAGCGACCCAGCAGGCTAGGCTGGCACTACTGCGGGCGCAGATCACTGAACGCAGGGTTCTGGCAGGTTCTGCCGCAGCAACCGAAGGCGGTGGCCCATGGCCATACAGACTCAACGCTCTCAGACCGTCACTTACCGAGGGCCGACGGTCCTCGTCGGCGCACTTTCTCACTTGTTGCGTGAGGAGGGGGTCGAATTCAAGAGGCCAAGCGATGACCGAACCAGCCTCGCCGAGGTCGTGGAGGTGAGACTGACCGTGAGACCTGGCACCACGGTGCTCGATCGGACTCTGGACGACATGATCGACACTGCGGTGGCGAGGTTCAGGAGGCGTTTCGGCGACTCCCCAGCGTCGGTCACTGTCGAAGACAGCGATGGTCCCCAGGTGTAGTCAGGCGTCGGCCCGAAGACGACTGACGGCGCTGGCACCCTTCCGCGGCTGCGGACCCGGCCAAGAGCCAAGAACACCGAGCGGCCGCTTCAACCGGCCCCTCAGATGAGACAGGCGAGTCTCCTCAGAGGCTGCCCAGAGCAACCGCGGCCCCAAGAGCACCAACCCGGGCGATTTCTCGCGGTGGACCTGGATATGTGTGCTGGGACGAGCACCCGTGCCCCCACCCGGTTGCGGTCGTGCCAGACCCGTGCAGCCTCGTGATCCCTGCTCCCACGGTACGACGTGGCTGGGTCGTCAGGTTCCTGGCAGGCGGAGGCTCGCATACTGGCTCGTGTGGTGGCACGCCGTTCGGGTGTGGTTCGTAGCGGACCACTGGTGGTCCGGCTGCCAGCCGTAGTCGCGGCGGTGGTGCTCCTGCTCTGCGTGGGCTGTCTGCTCGCGGCCTGCCACTCCACGACCTCGGCGTCGCGTCGCCGCCCTACCACCGCGCCGACGACGAGGACGGTCACGACCCCCAGGCCGGCGGGACCAACGCGTCCGGCTCCACCGTTCCGGCATCGGATCCCGGGCATGCCGCCGGTGATCACCAACGACGTGTACTCGCAGACCCGGGCCGGGATGTTGTCCCCCCAGGTCCGTCACGATCCGGGGTACCTCTATGTCCCTGACTCGGCAGGCTCGACGGTCACCGTGATCAGCCAGCGGACCCATCGCACCGTGCGGGTCATTCCAACCGGCTACCTGAGCCAGCACGTCGTCCCGTCCTACGACCTGCGCACACTGATCACGAACTCGAGCTACGCCGACGAGCTGGTGGAGATCGACCCACGCACCGCTCGCAGGACTCGAGTGATCTCGATGCCTCGCCCGTACAACCTCTACTTCACCCCCGACGGCAAGGCGGCGGTGGTGATGATCGAGCAGCTCAACACGATCCGTTTCGCCGACGCCCGAACCTTCACCACGATCAAGGATCTCAGGTACCCCGGGTGCCTGGGCCCCAACCACGCCGACTTCTCCGGCAACGGCCGCTTCTTCGTGGTGACCTGCGAGTTCTCCGGCGAGCTGCTGAAGGTGAGCACCTTGGGCCGCAAGGTCATCGGGGTCCTCCACCTCGACCCGAATCCGACCGCACGTCGCGCGGCGCCCATGACCATGGGCCGAAGCGTCCCCCAGGACGTCCGGCTCTCCCCGGACGGACGAACGTTCTACGTCGCGGACATGGGCACGAACGAGCTACGACTCATCGACGCCCGGACGTTCCGACAACGCCGCACCATCGGGCTCCCGCGGATGCCGCACGGCCTGTACCCGAGCCGGGACGGGAAGGACCTCTACATCTCCGACCGCGGCGCAGGACGGGTCAGCGTGCTCGACTTCGCAACGAACCACATCGTCGACACCTGGACGATCCCCGGAGGTGGCAGCCCCGACATGGGCGGGGTCTCCGCGGACGGACGGACGTTGTGGCTCTCCGGCCGGTACGACGGCGTCGTCTACGGCTTCGACACCCGCACGGGGAAGCTGATCGCGAAGATCCCGGTCGGAGGGAGTCCGCACGGGATCGCTGTCTGGCCGCAGCCCGGGCGGTACTCGCTGGGTCACACCGGGAACATGCGGTGAAGCTCCGGTTCCTCCTGACGATCGTCCTGCTCCCGCCGGTGCTCGTCGGGTGCGGCGGGCACTCATCGTCTCCAGGGTCGCAGGCAGCGACCAGGCACGCGACGCAGATCCCCTCCGCACGGGGGCGACCCGTGACGGAGGTGGTCGCCGTGCGGTTGACGACCTGGAGACTCCCGTACCCGGTCGCGCGGGCGGCGATGATCAGCACTTCTCGTGACTCGCTGATCCTGGCCGGTGGCCTCCTGACGGGCGACCGATCAACGGACCGCGCGGTGCGCGTCGATCCGTCGTCCGGACGCAGGAAGTCGCTGCCGGCGCTGGCGGTGCCGGTCCACGACACGGCGGGCGGCTTGGTCGGTGGAGTGCCGACCCTGGTCGGGGGCGGAAACACCACCGAGCAGTCCGTCGTGCAGTCTTTGGAGCACCGGCACTGGCGTCGAGCCGGGAACCTTCCGACCACCCGATCCGACCTCGGGGTGGTGGAGTGGCGGCGACACGCCTACGTGATCGGTGGGTACGACGGCGCGTCCGTGCCGAGAACGATCCTCCGACTCTCGCCGCGAGCAGCTCCCCATCCCGCGGGAAGGCTGCTCCACGGCGTGCGGTACGCCGCCATGACGAGGATCCACTCGGACGTCTACGTGTTCGGCGGAGAGGTTGCCGGTCGCGAGCTCGACACGATCCAACAGGTCGACCTCGCCACGGGACGCACCCGACCAGCGGGACGTCTCCCGATGCCACTCGGTCATGCCATGGCCGCGACGATCGGCCACCGCATCCTGCTCATGGGCGGGCGGGTCACCCCGGATCGGCAGACGCGCGACATGTGGTGGTACGACCCCGCGACGAGGCGACTCCGACCAGCCGGCCGACTGCCGAGCCCGCTGAGCGACGCCGCGGTCTCCTCGCGCGGACGACGGGTCTGGCTCCTGGGAGGCGAGACCCCGGTGGTCACCGCCCGGGTCATCGAGGTGACTCTCCGCTGACCACCGATCCAGTCAGGTGGGGGACAGGATCGGAGGCCTACTACTGATGACATGAGGGACGCCACGGCGAGGCTGCATCCTCCCGGTCGCATGGCCGCGGCCCGGTGCGCCGCGCGCGCCGCCGGAGCGCTCTCGCGTCGCCTCCGCGACGGTTCCGGGCTGGTGATCGGTGGCCGGGTCCTGCTGGCGGTCGAACCGCGGGCGGTTTCGGAGCTGAGCCGGGACCGAAGCATCACCCTGGTCAGCGGGACCAACGGGAAGAGCACGACCACCGCTCTCATCGTCGCCGCTCTCGGTCACGAGGCTCAGGTGGCGACGAACCGCGACGGTGCCAACACGGCCGTCGCCCTGGCTGGTGTGCTGGCCTCGACCGACGTACGACGCGTGGTGCTCGAGGTGGATGAGGACTGGCTCCCGTGGGCGGTCCGGGAGACCCGGCCAGAGGTGGTCGTGCTCACGAACCTCTCGCGCGACCAGCTCACCCGTCACCACGAGGTCGGCGCAGTCGCCGCTGCCTGGCGCAGCGGCCTGGCCGGCGTACCCCTGGTGATCGCGAACGCCGACGACCCCGCCGTCGTGTGGGCGGCCCTGGCCGGACGCAGGCAGACGTGGGTGGCCGCCGGGGGGCACTGGACGGCCGACTCCCTGGTGTGTCCTGCGTGCGCGGGTCGGTGCATCCGCTCGGGGCCCGACTGGGCGTGTCGTTCGTGCGATCTCCGAAGACCGTCTCCCGACTGGTGGCTCGACGGTCGGGTGCTGCGCAACGCCACCATCGAGGTCGCCCTTGTTCTCGACCTCCCCGGACGGTTCAACGTCGCGAACGCCGCCCTGGCCATCGCCACGGTGCACCACGCCGGGCGGGTGTCGGTGCAGGACGCAGCCGACCGCGTGGGCGACGTCCATTCCGTCGCCGGTCGGTTCGAGCGGATCCGCTTCCATGGGCACGACCTGCGGATCATGTTGGCCAAGAACCCCGCCGGGTGGATCGAGCTGCTCGACCTGATGGCTGGGGACCGGTATCCGCTCGTGCTCGTCCTGAACGCAGAAGGCGTCGACGGGCGGGATCCGTCCTGGATCTACGACGTGTCGTTCGCCCCGTTGCGTGGGCGAACGCTGATCGTGCAAGGCCGTCGAGCGACCGATCTCCTGGTGCGGCTCGAGCACGACGAGGTTGCCGCGACCCACGTTCCCGGCTCGCTCGCCGCGGCCCTGTGGAAGCTCCCCGCAGGTCGGGTCGACGTCGTCGGCAACTACACGGCCTTCCGCAACACTGTCCGGGAGGTCCGACGTGCCTGAGGAGCTCGGCATCGTCCAGGTCTATCCGGAGCTGCTCGGCACCTATGGCGACGGGGGGAACGCCCTGGCTCTGCTGCATCGGGCCGCCGCGCGCGGTGTCCCTGCCCGACTCGTCCCGGTGGCGGTCGGGAAGCCGCTCCCGCGCGAGGGAGACATCTTCCTGCTCGGCGGTGGCGAGGACTCCGCGCAGCTCCTGGCGGCGCGCTTGCTGCTCGCCGACGGTCGCGCACACACGATGCTCGGTAGCCGACCCTGTCTCGCCGTCTGTGCCGGGCTCCAGCTCCTGTCGCATCACTTCGACGACGCCGACGGCCGCTCGCATCCGGGACTCGGGGTGCTCGACGTCACCTGCGGCCGGCTTGCCCGGCGTGCAGTGGGGGAGGTCGTCACCGAGCCTGCGGACCTGCCGGACGTGCCGACGCTGACCGGCTTCGAGAACCATCGGGGTACGGCCGAGCTGGGGCCAGGGGCACGTCCCCTCGGGCGGGTCATCACCGGGACCGGCAACGGCGACCACGGCTGGGAGGGTGTGGTCCAAGGCGTCACGCTTGCGACGTACCTACACGGACCGGTGCTGGTCAGGAACCCGGCGCTGGCCGATCACCTGCTCACGTCCGCGGCCGGCAAGCTTCCGGCGTACGACGACGCCGAGGTGGAACGCCTGCGCACCGAGCGACTGGACGCTGCCGACCCACGACGCCACTTCCGGCGCGGACGCCACCTCGTCGCCCGGCGCGGCTGATCACGCCGGCCCCGAGCTCCAGTGATCGCCCAACGGGCCGACCGGAAGCGCCTCCGAGCTCCACCGCTCGAGCAGGCGATAGGTGGCGGTGAGAGTGTCGGTCCACGAGCGAGGGGATGACACCCGATCGGAATCGTGCAGCAGGACCGTGCCGCCCGGGCGGACCTGCCGGAGGACCGTGGCTTCGATGCTGTCCGCCGTCGCCGCTCGACGCCAGTCCCGGCCCCACGCGGACCAGAGCACGAGGCGCAGGCCCGCTGCCGTCGCACCGGCAACCGTCCGACGGGTCAGCCAACCGTAGGGGGGCCGGTACCAGTGGACCGGCGAGCTGGTCAGGCTCTCGACGAGTCCTCGCGTCCGGGCGATCTCGTCGCCGAGTCGATGCCGGCTGCGCAGCACCGTCGGTGTGTGGTCCCACCCGTGGATCCCGATCTCGTGCCCCTGCGCACACATCTCGCGAAGCAGCCCACCGTCGCCGACGTGCTTGCCGATCACGAAGAAGGTCGCTCGAACCTGGAACCTGGCAAGGAGCTCGAGGAAGTGGGGCGTGGAGACGGGATCCGGACCGTCGTCATAGGTCAGCGCGATGTGCGCGACATCGGAGATCCCCGAGAGACCAGGCGTCAACACGACGGGCGTCAGCCGGCGGCGAACGATCCCGACGGAGGCCAAGGTGGGCACGGCCAGTCGCGTCGCGCCACCCGGCAGGTCCGGGAAGTCCGGCGGCCCGGTCACGCGGCGATCTCGGGGTCGAGCGAGTCGCTGCCGCGAAGCAGACCGGCGATCACGGCCAGGCAGTCGCCCGCGGGTTCGGGTTCGGGGAGTCCACCGCGGTGGGCACCTGTCAGGACGTCGCTCAGCGCCGCCTTCAGCTGCGACATCCCCTTCAGGTAGGGCACGAGCCCCGCCCGGTCGAGGCCGAGCGCGTTGGTGAGCCCGTGCCCAGGGATCGGGCGATAGGTCAGGGTCGCCGTTCCGCCGGCCAACGCCTCCAGTGAGCTCATGCCGCCGGAGTTCTGGATCACGCAGTCGGCGGCCGTCATGAGCGCCCGGAGGTCGGAACGCCATCCCAGAGCCATCGTTCCCGGGCACTTCGCGAGCCGGCGCCGGAGCCGGTGGTTGTTCCCGCACGCGACCACCGGTGTCATCAGCCCGGTCGCAAGAACGTCCAGAGCCGTCTGTTCGAGCTGACCGATCCCGTGCGAACCCCCGACGACCAACGCGACTCGACGGTCGGCAGGCCAGGGAGGGGACCAGTAGCCGCCGAGCACGGGGCGGACAACGCTCGGTACGACGGGATCGATCACCACGACCGAGGCTCCGAGGGCACGAGCCTGCGAAGCCGCCACCTGATGGATCGCGAGGTGGAGGTCCACGCCCGCGCTGACCCAGAAGCGGTGCACCGAGGCGTCGGTGAGGTAGGTGACGACGGGTGATCTGAGGTGCCCGCGTGCCCTCGCCGTACCCAATATCTGGCTGGCGAAGGGATGCGTCGCGATGACCAGGTCAGCATGGGACACCTCCCGAACCAGGCGTGAACCCAACAGGGACAACAGGCACCTGCCCGTGCGGCTCGCTCGGTTGTCCGCGTCGAGCCTGGTCAGGGTCGTGCCCCAGGTGGTGGGGAAGGTCTGCAGCTGTCGGAAGTAGGCCCAGCGCAGCAGGGGTCCGACCCGACAGGCCAGGAGATCCGCGACGTCGTGTCCGGTGACTCGTGCTCCGGTACCGAGGAGCCGGGTGGCGAGCTCCCGGGCGACGGCGTCATGCCCGGCGCCGTAGCTGCCTGTGACCACCGCGATGGTGGGTCGAGCGCCTGGGTCCATGGCGGAACTGTCGCCGATGCTCCATGCACCTAACCTGACCAGCGAATGTCGGGCACACGGTCAGGCCATCGGCAGGCTGTGCCGGGCACGGTGGGTGGCATGACGGATCACGCCATGCCGCGCGGGAGGCTGATGCTGAAGGACCTTGAGCATCCGCTGAGGCACCACGGAGTCCCCGTGATGACCATCAGGCACGAGCCGAGCCGGCACTCCTGAGGATCGTGGGGTGCGGCAGTTGGGGCAGGACAGCCGTCCTCGCCGGGTCCCTCGCGGTCGGGCTGCGGCTGCCCTTCGTGCACGACCTTCCGTACACCGACGAGGGTGGGCTGCTGGTCGTCGCCGGTCACTGGCATGCCGGCGGGCCGTTCCTCTACGGGCCTCTGTTCGTCGACCGCCCCCCGCTGCTGCTTGCGTTCTTCCGTCTGGCCGACGATCTGGGTGGGGTGGTCTCGCTCCGTCTGCTCGGGCTCGGGCTCGTCGCCGTCGCCGTCGCCTGCGCCACGCGGGCGGGGACCCTGCTCGGCGGGACGCGCGGTGCGGTTGCCGCCTCCCTCACGTGCGCCGCACTGCTGGCCGATCCGCTGCTCGGAACCCGTGAGGTGGACGCCGAGACGGTCGGTGTCCCCCTGGTGCTTCTGGCCGCCGTGCTCGCTCTGCAGGGACTCCGGCGCGACCGCACGGGGTTCCTCTGGTTCGCCGGCTCCGGTGCTGCCGGCTCGGCAGCGCTGCTGGTGAAGCAGAACCTGGCGGACGGTGTCGTCTTCACCGTCGCACTGGTCCTGGCAGGGGGTCTCGCGGATCACACCGGGTCTCGACGCACGGCCGGCGCGCTGGGCTGCGTGGTGCTTGGCGCCGCGATCCCGGGCGCTGCGGCCATCGCGTGGTCCACGACCGCGACCGGCGCCGAGGGACTCTTCTACAGCCTGTACGGCTTCAGGATCGCCAGCAGCAACACCTTGTTCGCCCAGCCCTCCGCGACCCAGATGGGCCGGCTTCACGAGCTGTTCAGGTCTGCTTTGCTGAGCGGGCTGGTGCTGTTGCTCGTGGTGGCTCTCGTTCCGCTGCTGCGTCGCGATCGTCGCGACGCTCGGGCCGTGGCCTCGATCGCAATGCTTGGGACCGCCATCGGCGGTGTCGTCGGAGGTGGGTACTACTGGACCCACTACCTGATCGGCCTGGTGCCTGCGACGTGTCTGTTGGTGGGTCGGCTTGCCGGCGCCGTGTCGCGGCCCCTCCTGCTCGGCGTCGCGGTGGCCGCGAGCCTTGCGGCCACCGGTGTGGAGGTGGCCGGCGCCGCGACTGACGTGGCACCGAACGCGGCCGGCGAGGTCGGCTCGCTCAGCGCCTGGCTCGACGCGGCACGGTGTCCGGGGGACAGCGCCGCCGTCCTGTACGGCGAGGCGGCGGTCTTCGAGACCACGCGCCTCCGCCCGGCGTACCCCTTCCTCTGGACCCTTCCGCAACGGATCCTCGATCCGCGCCTCCACCGTCTGGTGCACACGCTGGATCGGACGCGAGGTCCCACGTTCGTGGTGGTCCGATCCCGCCTGGACCAGTGGCGCCAGGACCCGCACGGACGGCTCCAACGCATCCTGGACCGGCGTTACCGGCTCGTCGCAGACGTCCACGGTGACTCGGTCTACCTCCGTCGTGGTGAGCCGCGATCCACTTCGGGCTGCACCCGAGGAGCAGCCAGGTGGCGGGCGTCCAGCGCCGGTCTTCAGCGGAGGGGAACGCGGAGGTCGAACCGACCGCCCGGTCCCGGCCTCGCCACCAGCTCGGCACCGACCGCGCGGGCCATCCGTCGTGCCAGCGGAAGCCCGAGTCCCGATCCGTCCTGGCGTGTCGAGTGCCCGGGCTCGAAGACGGCCTCCAGCTGGTCCTCCGGCACCCCCTGGCCGTCGTCCACGACGCTCAGCACGACGTACCGGGGTTCACGCGTCACCTCGAGCCGCACCTCGCCGGCACCATGACGCTCGGCGTTCTCCATCAGCGGCTGGACGGCCGCGACCAGCAACGGCGTCGGAGCCGACACGAGGAGGTCATCGAGATCGGTCGGCGGCTGGTCGAGGGCGATCATGAGGTCCCCGATCCGCGAGACCCGGCGGTTGTCGGTGTGCGCCCGAGCGACGGCCAGCATCGTGTCGATCGCCGAACGCATCCGCAGCGCGGCGTCGCGGATCGCGTCGAGCGCCGTTCGCTGCTCGTGGGTCGCCGCATCTCGGGCCAGGTCGGCCTCGGCCAACACGATCGCGAGCGGGGTGCGGAGCTCGTGGGCGATCTCGTCGGTGAGCTGGCGCTCGGCCGACAACGCTTCTGAGATCCTGTCCAGCATCGTGTCCAGGGTCCGTCCGAGATGGGCGATCTCGTCACCACGCGGACCCGGGTTGAACCGTGCCCCCAGGTCGTGCTCGCGCCACTCGTCAGCCGTGACGGACATCGCTCGGACACGTCGAAGCGAGCGGCGGGCTGCGATCCAGGCAGCCGTGGTTGCCAGGAACACGGTCGCGGCCGCGAGGGCGAGCGTCAGCCACAGCGAGTGTTGCTCCGATCCTTCGTACGGACCGAGATCCTCGGTGACGACCACCGTGGCCACTCGTTCGCCGTTGCGGACGACCGGTTGGGCGAGCAGGACCAGGTCCTCGTCGGTGACCCGACGGTCGCTGGTGGACGACGCGAGCTCGCGAACGTCGTCGCTGTAGCGGTCGTCCGACGCGGGGAGTCGTCCCGCCACGAGCCTTCCGCCGACATCGAAGATCCAGGAGTTCTGCTGGAGAAGAGTGGATCCCTCTTCGTCCACACGGATCCTCCCGGACGGCGTCGCCCGGACCGACGCGATGGCAGCGGCCGCGCGGTCGGCCAGTCGCGTGCGCACCGTGGCATCGTTCGTCTGTGCGAGAAGCACCTGGACGCCGGCGACGAGAAGTGCGGAGGTGAGGGTCGCCACCAACAGCGACGTCACCGCCAAGCGAGCGGGAAGCGAGGTGGGCATCATTGCCAGCGGTAGCCGACTCCCCGAAGCGTGGTGATCGCGCCGCCGCCCACGTCGTCGAGCTTTCGCCGGAGCCGCCGGACGTAGGAGTCAAGCGTGTTGTCGCTGACCAGACCGCCCATCGGCCACGCTGCCGCGACGAGCGTGCGCCGGCGTACCACCTGCCCCGGCTCTGCCATGAGACGTCCCAGGAGACGAAACTCGGTCGGCGTGAGCGGGACCTCCCTGGTCCCGAGAGTGAGCGCGTGGCGCGCACTGTCGAGCAGGGGCTGGCCCATCGTGACCCTGCGGATGGGTGTGCGTCTTCGCAGGAGCGCGTCCACGCGCACCCGGAGCTCCTCCAGCTCGAAGGGCTTGCTCAGATAGTCGTCGCCGCCCGCCTCGAAACCCGCGACCTTGTCGTGCAACCCGTCGCGTGCGGTCAGGAACAGGACAGGAGCATCAACGCCGGCCGCCCGCAGGGCGAGGCAGAGATCGCGCCCATCCGCGTCCGGAAGCCCGATGTCCAAGATCAACAACTGGGGTGCCGTCGACCGGAAGGCGCGCATGGCCTCTGCCGCCGTGGCGACCGCCACCACCTGCTGCCCGACGTTACGAAGTGCTCGAGTGAGCACAGACCGCAGCCCGGGCTCGTCCTCGCAGACACCCACGGTCGCCACGCTCCCGACCCTAATCGGCCCTGCCTCAGCGCCGCGCTCGCTCGTGCGCCGTGGTCAGGTTCTTGGCAGTCGGCTCACCTGCCCAACGTGGGCAGACCGACGCGCCGGTGATGGTCCCAGGAGGATGCCGAGGATGTCCGCGGGCGTCCGTGGCCTATCGGCTCGAGAGCGACGGCTTGGCTTCGCCTCAGGTTGTCGTCGCCTGTGGGCAGCACGATCGTCGTGCAAGGTACGGCGGTCGATAGAGCTTCATCGACGGATGCCCGAGACACGCCGGGCGACACGCCAGCGAGGCTTGCGGCGCGCCGGATCGGGCTGCAACCCTGGTCGAGCACGTGTTCGAACAGGGGGTTTCGGTGGGAGAGGCAGGGCTGGCGAGCAGGGAGTCCCTTTCGCTGCTGACACCGAGTCCCGATGGGCCGCTGACGCTGGTGGTGGAGTGTCGCACCGATCCGAGGAAGCGTGGCGATGCCCACCAGATCACCTTCGATGTCGACTGGCAGGTGCACACACCTCACGACCTGGAGGCTGAGCGGATCGCCCTGGCATTCGGCGGATACCTGTCGTGCATCTCGCTGGTGGACCAGGTGGCTCCGGCCTTGGCCGAGCTCGCCCAGCTGATCGGACGTCGTCGCCTGCCAGCGCTGCATCGACGGGGCAACCAGGAGTGGCGGCTGGCCCTCCCGGTGGTGGGCTGTCGTTGCGAGGGGAAGAGCTTTCGGACTCCCGAGCTGGCGGCGTTCCATGCGCGGGACATCCGGCACTGGGTGGCTCAGTACGGCGTGTCGGCTCGCGTGCTGGCGCACCTGGCCGAGGACGTCGCACGGGCACACGGGATCACCGAGTGGGTCGGGTCGCATCCGGCTCGGTCGCTGGTCCGGGAGGGGAGCGGGCTGGACGATCTGTGGCAGGCCGGTCTGCATCCCGAATACGTCGCCGATGTTCACCAGGCGGTCTGGTGCGACGGACCGCCGTTGCCGACTCGCTTCTATCTGGGGGCGGCCTATCTGGGTGCGTCGTGCGACTGGCTGGCTGCCATCGCCCGGGCGACGTTCGACGTCGACGTGCTGACGTGGGCGGCGTGGACCGTGTGCGACCTGGACCGGACCGATCCGGACGCCCGGTTGCAGTGGCTCGGGCTGCGGTTGCCGTTGCGCGACATCGCGGTGTTGATGTCCGGCGGGTACACCCGGGCCTCGGCCGAGCAGCTCGCGGAGGTGACGCACCAAGATGTGACGCGGGCGGCCTCCCAGCTCGCCGGGTGGCAGGCGGCCGGATGCACCCCCGGGCCGGGAGATCTCGCCGTGCTGTCCCGTGCCGGCGTCGACCCCTGGTACCGGCCCTCGCCCAGGGCCGTGGATCGGCTGATGGCCGACGTGGCCGGGCTCCGAGCCGCACCGACCCGTACCCAGGCTGCCTTGGTCCTGGCCGTCACCCAGAACGTCCGCTCGGCCGCAGCGCTTCTCCGCCTCGGCATCTTCGAACCCTTCGCCGCCAACCTGACCCTGGAAGGAACTCCGTGACCGTCCGCACCCGCATCGACTACGAAGACGTGCTCCAGGCCATGGGGCTGTGCGTCAGCGCCCGCATCCCCGTCCTGCTGTGGGGCAATCCGGGGGAGGGCAAGACCGCGGTCGTGGAGTCCGCGCGGGAGTCCGGCTGGCACGTGGAGAGCCTGATCGTCAGCCACTACGAGCCCAGCGACTTCGCCGGACTGCCGGTCCTCACCGGGGACGGCACGGTCTCCTTGGCCCCGCCCGCGTGGGCCCAGCGGCTGGCCGAGCACCCCGGGCCCGCGATCGCGTTCTTCGACGAGTTCAGCACCGCCTCGCCGGCGCTCCAGGCCGCCGCCCTGCGGCCACTGACCCACTACGAGGTCGGCTCGCTGCAGCTGCCCGAGACGGTGTCGTTCGTGGCTGCCGCGAACCCCTCCGACGTGGCTGCGGCCGGGTGGGAGCTGGCCGCGCCGACCGCGTCGCGTTTCGTGCACCTGGACTGGGGCCTGCCGCTGGAGGTGTACGCCGAGTGCATGGTGACCGGGGACTGGCCGGCGATGCCGGTGTACGCCGACATCGACGACCTTGCCGAGGCCCAGCTCCGTGAGCAGGTGTTGATCGCGGGGTTCCTGCGCACTCGGGAGTCGCAGATGAGTGTGATCCCGAAGGACGCCGCGTCTCGTGGGCGCGCGTTCCCGACCCCGCGCACCTGGGACTACACCGCGCGTCTGCTCGGGCTGGCGCGTGCGGTCGGCGCGAACAGCCGGGTGCAGCGACTCCTGGCGGCCGGTTGCGTGGGGGATGCGGTCACCCACGAGTACCTGACCTGGGTCGCCGCGCAGGACCTCGCCGACCCCGACAAGCTGCTCGTGGATCCGACCGGGTTCGACTTCGGGTCGATGCGTGCAGACCGTGTCTACGTCACCCTCCAGGGCGTCCTCGGGGCAGTCACCCGTGACGCCTCCGGTGACCGTTGGACCAACGCGATCATGCTCTGCGCACGGGCGGCCGAGGCGGTCGGGATCGACCCGGCCGTGCCCGTCGTACGCGCCCTGATGCGCGGTGGCCTGCGGCCGCCGGGGGCCGCCGTGCCCCCGGAGATCAAGGTCTTCGCCCCGGCGCTCGCCCTGGCCGGGCTCCTCCCCGACCGGCCCGCGGCATGAACCCGCTGGACCGGCTCGCCGCCGCCAAGCTCTGGCTGATCTCCGACGCGCCGACCTCAGGGCCGGAGCCCGGACCGGGCGCGCCCGCGGTGATGCCGTACCTCGCACACGCCCTGTACGCCCTGACCCCGGTCCTCACCCCGGAGGTCGCTCGGATGACGTGCGACGAGCACTGGCGCGTCTACGTCAATGCCGACTGGTTGGAGAGCTCTCCGGTCCGCGAGATCGCGGCCGAGCTCGCCCACGTCACCTGGCACCTTCTCCTCGATCACGCCGAACGCGCCCGCACTGTGAATGTCGACGCCTCGACGGCTGCTCCGTGGCACCGGGCCGCCGACGCCACCGTGGCGCACACCGTCACACCCGAGGGCCTGATACCCCCTGGGCTGGCGACCGCCACAGAGCTCTCGCTACCCGAAGGACGCTCCGCCGAGGAGTACTTCGCGATCCTGTCCCGGCTTCCCACCACGCCTTCCGACGGAACCTCGACCCCACTCCCGGCAGGGGCCGGGTGCGGCAGTGGGGCCGACGGCGTACGCCGGGAGCACGAGCTGCCGCCCGATGCAGACGCCTCTGGGCTCGACTCCGTCGAGGCCGGGCAGGTCCGCCGACGTGTGGCCATCGAGTACCGCAACCACGTCACCGACATCGGAACCACGCCCGGCGACGCACTCCGGTGGGCCAAGGCCGTCCTCGAGCCCACCATCGCCTGGGAGCCGCTGCTCGCCGGTGCGGTACGCCGTGCTGTCGGCTGGACCAACGGCCATACCGACTACACCTACACCAGGCCCTCTCGCCGCCAGGGCGCCGTACGCAGCTTCGTCCTGCCCGGCACACGACGACCGCTGCCCAGCGTCGCGATGGTCGTGGACACCTCCGGGAGCGTCGACGACCAGCTGCTGGGCCGAGCCCTCGGTGAAGTCGACGGTGCTCTGGCCGCACTCGGCGTCCGCGACTCCTCAGTCACCGTCCTCGCCTGCGACGCCGCGGTCCACACCGTCACCAAGGTACGACGCGCGCGCGACACCACCGTCGCCGGAGGAGGCGGCACCGACATGCGCGTCGGGATCACAACCGCCGCAGCCCTCCGACCCCGCCCCGATCTCATCGTCGTGTTCACCGACGGCTACACGCCTTGGCCACACCAACCTCCACCCGCCACCACCGTCATCGCCGCCATGCTCGGTCGCTCCAGCGCCCAACTTCCACCCACCCCCGCGTGGGCAGCCCGAGTCGAGTGTCTCCTCGAGTGACTCGAACGAGCAGTGGTGCAGGGTGTCGATCTCAGCGGCCGAGTCCGCTCACCGGCAGGGCCGAGATCCAGGCAAGGGCCGGCGACGATAGTGGACGGCGACTCACGCACTGCTAGGTTTGCGCTGTTGGAGGAAACGCTCAGCGTTTTTCCGCGGCCGTCGGCCGTGGCTCATCTCAACGATCTTGGTCTTCGGTTTCCGCTGGACATCAGGCGCAGTAAGGATGTCTTCAGCGTGGCGCCGGGCAGCTCGCCCCGCACCGATTCATCGAAGGTAAGAGAAATGGCACAGGGAACCGTCAAGTGGTTCAACGACGACAAGGGCTTCGGCTTCATCGCACAAGACGGCGGCGGGGCTGACGTCTTCGTGCACCACACCGCAATCGCCGGCACCGGGTTCAAGTCCCTCAGGGACGACTCTCGCGTCGAGTTCGAGATCACCCAGGGGCCCAAGGGCCCCCAGGCCGAGAACGTCCGCGCTGTCTGACCCACATTCCACGGCGGCGGCTCCGGACATGCTCCGGAGCCGCCGTCGTGCCGTTCTCCACCTGACCCAGGTTCAGGAGGCGATGCCGTTCCGGGTGCGGCTGGCGGTGATCGCGGACTTGCCCCGCACCCTGCCGGCCTCGAGGTCGCCCATGGCGTTGGCCACCCGCTCCAACGAATAGATCTGGTCCAAGGCCGGAGTCACGCTCCCGTCGGCGATGAGCCCGGCGAGCTCGTCGAGGTCTTCGGAGCGTTCCTTGCACAGCATCGTGGTCAACCGCTGACCGGTGAGGCGTGTCAGGAGGAGGGCGCGCAGCTGACGCCCCATGCCGCCGGTGAGTCGACCACCCTCCTCGCCCCCGACGATGACCGCGGTGCCCTGGGGCGCGAGCGCGCGACGAAGCCGCAGCACTCCCGGGTTTCCGCCGAGGTCGAGGATGAGGTCGTAGTGCTGGGTCCCGTCGGCGAAGTCGGTGCGGGTGTAGTCAAGGACGTGGGTGGCACCCAGGGAGCGCACGAAGTCGGCCTTGGCCGGGCTGCAGACCCCGGTGACTACCGCGCCGTAGGCGTTCGCCAGCTGGACGGCGAAGCTTCCGACACCGCCGGAGGCGCCGAGCACCAACACGTGCTGGCCCGCCACTAGTCGGCCCACCTCGCCCAGTCCTTGGAGCGCGGTCAGCCCTGAGATGGGCACGACTGCCGCCTCCTCGAACGTTGCGTTCGCCGGCTTGTGCGCGAGCTTGTCCTCCCGGGCAGCCGCGTACTCGGCGAACGTGGCCGCGCCGATGCCGAACACCTCGTCGCCGACCGAGAACCGCGTCACCGCGGCACCGACCTCCAGGACCGTGCCGGCCACCTCGCGCCCGAGCCCCCGCTGACGCGGGCGGAAGATCCCGAAGACGAGGCGTAGCAGGTAGGGCCGGCCGGTCATCAGGTGCCATGCCCCTCGATCAAGCCCGGCGGCTTCCACCCGCAGCAGTACCTCGTCTGGTGCGATCCGGGTGCGCAATATCTGTTCGATCTCGATCACCTTGACCCCGCCGTACCTGAGCCGGACAACCGCGCGCATTGTCTCGGCGTCGGCCGAACGCTGGGCCTTCGAGATCGGGGGAGCCTGGGCGGATCGCATCACGGATCCTCTCGCGCCGGCAGGGTGATCCCGCCGTACTTTGTACGGCCACTCTACCGTACTTAGTACGATCCGGCTATCGTCCACTGTCATGCCCGCGCCGACAGACTCGAACTCTGTTCGCCCTCCTCTTACCAGGGAGCGGGTCCTGGAGTGTGCTCTCGCGGTCGCGGACGCCGGAGGCATCAGGTCGGTGACCATCCGGTCACTCGCCGCCGAGCTCGGCGTCAAGCCGATGTCGGTCTATCACCACGTCGCGAACAAGGGGGCGATCCTCGACGGGATCGTGGACCTCGTCTTCGCCGAGATGCAGCCTCGCGGAGACGACCAACGGGGCTGGCGAGACCAGATCACGCAGCGGGCGCACGCGACCCGACATGCGCTCCGGCGCCATACGTGGGCCATCGGACTGCTGGAGTCGCGGAGCACGCCGGGACCGGCGACCATGCGTCACCAGGAGGAGACGATCCGGATCCTGAGGGAAGCCGGGTTCTCCGTCCGGATGACCGCACACGCCTCCGCGCTCCTGGACAGCTTCGTCTGTGGCTTTGCGCTGCAGGAAGCCGCCCGTCCGTTCGGTGTGACGTCGACAGGACCGGAGACCGAACGACATGATTCGGCTTCGTTGGACCCGGAGGCGTACCCGCACCTCGCGGAAATGGCTGCGAAGCACGTGCTCTGTCCCGGCTACGACTTCGTCGACGAGTTCCAGTTCGGTCTGGACCTCATCCTCGGAGGCTTGGCCCGCTCAGCTGACACCGGTGATCTCACCCCGGGCTGAGCGCCCTCAGCGGTTCCCTGCCGCTCCAGGCATCTCCACTCCCGTTCGCCCTGCATCCGACAGCCACGCAGTGGTTCAACTCGTTCCGGGTCCCGCCGCGGCTGCCTGCGTCACCTCGTACTTGGTGCGCCTGGAAGCATGTGGGGGGTCGGGCGGCATTCGCTGATCCAGCGCGCGTGAGCTGCCGTCAGCCTCACCTCAGCCCGTCGCCGATGTCGTGGAGGTACTTGACCGCCGCACTGTAGGAGGCGATGGCTGAGGATCGCGCGTACGGGATTCCCCGTTGAGCACAGAAGTTCTCTACCACGGGTTGCGCATGACGCAAGTTGGCGCGCGGCATGCTCGGGAACAGATGGTGCTCGATCTGGTAGTTCAGCCCGCCGAGGACGGCGTCGATGATCGGGCCGCCCGTGATATTGCGCGACGTGAGGACCTGGCGCAGCAGAGGGTCGGCTGCCTGGTCGGCATCGAGTATCGGCATGCCCTTGTGGTTGGGGGCGAAGGAGCACCCCAGATAGAGCCCTTGAACCCCTTTGTGGATCCCCACGAACAGCAGGGCCTGGGGCCAGGTCAGGGTAGTGGCCAGGAGGACGAAGTAGCCCACGAAGTGGGTGGCGAGAAGGATCGCCTCGGGCACTCGCAGACGCAGGCCCGGCAGGAACAGCCGGCGAACGCTGGAGATGTGGAGGTTGATCGCCTCGCCGAGCAGGAACGGGAAGAACAGGAGTGCTTGATGGCGCGTCGTCCAGGCCCCGATGCCTCGCCGCTGGGTCGCCTGGCCGGAGTCGAACACCAGCGCCCCGGCCCGAACGTCCGGATCGCGCTCGAGATCGTTGGGGTGGGCGTGGTGGGCGTTGTGCTTGGAGACCCACCAGCCGTAGCTGAGCCCGCCCAACAGGTTCCCATCGATCAGACCCAACAATCGGCTGCGGGCGGAGCTTCGGGTCACCTGCAGATGGCCGACGTCGTGACCGAGAAACCCCAGCTGCGTGGCGATCACCCCGAGGGCGGGGGCGAGGGCCAGCAACCACCACGAATCCCGCCACTGCACCATCGCGATGACCAAACCGGCCAGCGCTGCCAGGACCAGAGTGAAGGTGATCGCATAGGACCAAGGCCTGCGACGCAGCAGGCCGGCGTCACGGATGTGAGCGGCGAGCTCTCCATACCCAGCGAGATGCCCAACGAGTTGGACACGAGCCTCCTGCTGGATGGGGCCACCATCGGATGGCGACCCCACGGGCCTAGAAATGGCCGCCCTCGTCGTCCCGGGCGGGCTGCTGCTCGGCGCGCCCCGCCAATGGCACAGAGCGGGCGGGGTCACTCCGATCCGGTCGTGAGTACGGCACCTGAGCGATGCGGCCTCGCTCGGGCGGCCAGTACGCGAACAGCCCCCCGAGCGGGTCGCTCAGCCGGCGATTCTCGGGCCACCAGGCGCCATCAGGCAACAGCCGGTCGAACACCGGCCGAGGTGCGAACCGTGGGTGAGTGACAAGCGTGGCCATCGGCCACCGCCTTCGATTGCTACGGCGGTCAGACTCAGTCGACCAGCCGGGCCGGGGTCCGGGGCCCTGGTGTGTGACCTGATGCTCGCAGTGAGGCCAGTCTACCCTCGATGCCATCACTGTCCGACGAGCTCGCGGGCCCGACGGCCAACCCGGGTGGGGGGCGGGGTGCAGGGGCTCGATCAAGCCCGGGCCCCCTCCGCTGTGAACCAGGAGACGGCGCCCCTTGGGCCATGTGGTTGGTCGTTCGCAGCGTGATGGGACGTGATGGGAAATGCGCCCGGCAATGTGGCGCGGCTGTGGCGGGAGACGCACGCGGCCCAATGTGCTCGGTCCTCCAGGACACGAGCCTGTGACGGGTCTCCGAGGGCCGAACGGGACCGGATGAGCGCCGCGCCGGCTTGCGCCGTCGGTCGCACGCCCGTGCTAGTTTCGAATCAGGACTGTGATTGTCGGGTTGGTACGCCGCTCCAGGCGTCTTGGATACCGCCAAAGGCAGCCAAGCCGACAGGCGGGGATGAGATGAACTCTTCCGATCATCCCTAGTTGTTTCGACCACCACCCGGGCGCACCGCGTGCTCATGCAGCGTCGGGTGGGCCCGTCCAAGATTCCCGGAGAGATCATCGGCTCGGGAGTCGTGACCGAAAGTCAATCCCCGGGGTGGGGTGGTGTCGTGTCCAACGACGATCGCTGGCGGCTGCAGGTACTGCAGCTGGACCGGCTGTTGGCGCAGGTGGCCTGCGCCCGGGAGTCGGTGTTCCGGGAACGGCGCGGGAACCGCCACTTCTCGGCGTGGACGCCGGCTCGAGGGGCGCTCCTGAACGCCTTGGAGGACTACGCCGCCGCGCTTGCCTCGGCAGGTCGACCGATGCCGTACCGGATGCGGGACGAGCTCGCCATCCACCGGCAGCTCGCCGGTTGGCCGCGGCTGTGGTCGGACACCTTGCGCGAGTAGTGACGGCATCGCCGGGGTCCTGCCCTTCTCCACCACACCGCCTCCTGCTGAGGGCGACTGGCACAGCACCTTCGAAGTCCGCGCAGGCGTACGGTGGTCCCAGGGGGGCCGGTCGAGTGTCCTCACAAGGAGAGCGCATGGCTGACAAATCACCTCGCCAACACATGTCGAAGAAGGCCGGCAAGAGTCTCAAGCAGAAGCGCGCCGAGAAGCACCAGAAGGCAGCGGACAAGAACAGGACCGAGATCGTGCCCCCCGGCAAGGGGCGCTGAGCCGATCCACGGCCGGCACGAAGGAACTCTCGGGTCCGCCCGTCAAAGGCGAAACACGTCAGAAACCCCGCACAACGACCGCAGCAGCTGGATCTCAGCCCGCATCCTGGGCGGCACCGGCCAACCGTGCACGTGCACGGCACGGGCGTAGGCCTCCAAGGCTTGGAGAGAGTCGTGGTGGACGGGGAACATGAAAGCCGAGTTGGCCCCCACCGTCATCAGCGTCTCGTGCTGCGCGGTGCGAGTACGCCGGACCTCCGCGAGGAGGCGTGGGAGGTCATCGTGGCTCGGCGCTTGCGGCACATTCCGAGGGTTCGTCCGCCGGGCTTCCTGATCGCCCATGGCGACCGCCTCTCCCTCGTCGGTGAGGCCAGCTCCGGGTTGGGAGCGGTGTCGGCACCTGGCGATTGCGAGCAGTCTATCTGTCCCGGCCTGGCCATTTCGCCCGGAATGGTCAGCTGCTCCTCGATCTGAACGCCGGGTGCGGTCTCGATGGCGGCGCTCGGTCGTGCCACGGCAACCCGCTAGGGAGTGCCTGGGTTCTGGCGAGGTCGCCTCACTCTGGGCTGGGTCCCGCCAGAGCGATGGCTTCGGTCCTGGCCACGCTGCGCCGGATGGAGGCCTGGTCGAGCCCGAGTAGTGCGGTGACCCACACGCCGTTCTGGATGACGTCGATATCTGCCGCTCGTCGATGGCACTGGTTGCGGGTGAGCCCGGGGCAGGCCGCCCGAATCAGGGCAGAAAGTCCCTCGCGGTAGCGAGCCTGGGCCGTGGCGTTGATCTCGGCGAACTCCTCGTTCACCTGGGCCAGTGCCCACAGCTGCATACGGAGCGAGAGGTACTCGGTGGTGAGGAACTCAGGGTCGGCGACGCGCCTGAGTGCGGCGCGGAGCCTGCGCTCGGCAGACAGGGCGGAGACAGGTTCGACGATGCGCAGGTCCTGTTCCTCGATCTCCCGCAGGGCCGCGGCGATCAGGCTGGTCTTGTCGTCGAAGTAGTAGTGGACAAGCCCGAGCGCGACCCCGGCCTCGCGCGCGACCGCGCGCATGCTGACCCCGGCGATGCCCTTGGCTGCGAGCACGCTGAGAACGGCATCGAGCAGGCGTCTGCGCCGGTCCTTCGAAGACTCATTGCTGCGATCGCGGGTGGGCTCGCCGCTCATGCCGAGGAGCCTAGCGATCCTTGGTCGCCAGGTATTGAACGATCGTCCAAATTTGCTCTACCCTGCCGCTCATGACACGGGTCACTGCTGAGGACGTTGCGAGAGTCTCGACCGGGTACGACCTCGATCCGGCGCTGTCATGGTCCCTGCGCGCCGAGGCCTACACCGACCCGCGCTGGGCGGCGTACGAGGTGCCGGCGATATTCGCCCGGACCTGGCAGTGGGTCTGCCACGTCGAGAAGCTGCGCGATCCCGGCAGCTATCTGTCCGCGACGGTGGCGGGAATGCCGATCGCCGTGGTCCGGGACCGGGAGGGGGACCTGCGCGCCTTCTACAACGTGTGCAAGCACCGGGCTCACGAGCTGCTGTCCGGCTCGGGCAAGACCCGGAACATCGTGTGTCCGTACCACGCGTGGACCTACGGCCTGGACGGCAGCCTCAAGGCGGCCCGTCGGGCGGACAGGATGGCGTCGTTCGACAAGTCAGAGATCTGCCTGGACCAGGTCCAGGTCGAGGAGTTCGGCGGCATGGTGTACGTCAGTCTCGACCCGACCGCGACACCCCTGCGCCAGCAGGCCGGCGACCTCGCCGAGGAGATCGCGTTCTGGGCTTCGGACGTGGCCGAGCTCACCCACGCCAAGCGCCTGACCTACGACGTGGCCACCAACTGGAAGAACGTCATCGACAACTTCCTGGAGTGCTACCACTGCCACATCGCCCACAAGGAGTTCGTGGATCTGGTCGACATGGACACCTACGAGGTGGTCACGCACGGCATCTGGTCCAGCCACTTCGCGGAGGCGGGCAAGCACGCGAACGCGGCGTACGACGTCTCCGGTGCGTCGGTGACCGAGCATGCAGTGTGGTGGTTGTGGCCCAACACGTGCTTGCTGCGCTATCCGGGCCGCGGCAACTTCATGGTGTTCCAGGTGGTCCCGGACGGGCCGGAGCGCACCTTGGAGACCTGGGACTTCTACCTCGAGAGCACGGAGCTCAACGAGGCCGAGGTGGAGTCGGTGCACTACATCGACGACGTGCTGCAGCAGCAGGACATTGCGCTGGTCGAAAGCGTGCAGCGCGGCATGCGCACGCCGGCGTTCGACCAGGGCCGCATCGTCTTCGACCCGGCGCGCGCGGGCTCGGGACTCTCCGAGCACGGCGTCCATCACTTCCACGGGCTGATCCTCGAGGCCTACCGGTCGCTCGCCGGGCTCGAGCAGCCCGCCGCCCTCGAAGCGGCAGGCGCCTGAGATGCCGAGGTCGGTCATCATCACCTGCGCGCCCACCGGCGGCATCCGCACCCAGACGATGTCGCCGCACCTCCCGATCACACCCGAGGACATCGCGGCCGCCGCCATCGAAGCCGCGCAGGCGGGCGCGGCGGTCATCCACCTGCACGCCCGGAATCCCGAGACCGGTCGGCCAGACCCTGGTCCCGAGCTGTTCCTCGACTTTCATGGGTCGGATCAAGGCCGAGAGCGATGCGGTCCTCAACGTCTCGACCGGCGGCGGGCTCGAGATGACCCGCGAGGAGCGGCTGCGCGCCGCCGTCGCGACGTCACCCGAGCTGGCCTCGCTGAACGTGGGGTCTCTCAACTTCGGGATCTTCCCGATGTTGGAGAAGTACAGCCAGTGGAAGCACGAGTGGGAGCCGGCGTTCCTGGAGATGACCCGGGACTTCATCTTCAAGAGCACCTTCGCCGACCTCGAGTACGTCGTGAAGGAGCTCGGCCGAGGGCACGGCACGAAGTTCGAGTTCGAGTGCTACGACCTCGGCCACCTCTACAACCTGGCCTGGCTGGTCGACCAGGGCTGGCTCGAGCCTACGTTCTTCGTGCAGACGGCCTTCGGCGTGCTCGGCGGCGTCGGGGCGGACCTGGACAACCTGCAGCACATGCACACGATCGCGGAGAAGCTGTTCGGCGACAGCTACGAGTGGTCGGTCCTCGCCGCCGGCCGGCACCAGATGTCGTTCGCCACACAGGCCGCATGAAGATGACCGCCCACCTGCGCGTCGGCATGGAGGACGGTCTCTTCATCGGCCCCGGCGAGCTCACGCCGTCCAATGCGGCGCAGGTGACCAAGATCCGCGGGATCTTCGAGTCGCTCGGCCACAGCGTCGCGACGCCCGACGAGGCCAGGGAGCGGCTCGCGCTGAAGGGAGCCCACCGTGTCACCTTCTGAGACGACCCCAGGGTCGGCGCGAGAGTCGGCGCTCGTCGCTACGGTCGGTGGCGGGCTGATCGGTCGCAGCTGGACGGCCCTATTTCTCGCGGCCGGCCACTCGGTCGCTGTCTTCGACCCCGACCCCGCCATCGAGGCGCGGGTGCACCACGAGGTGGAGCAGGCGTGGCCGGTGCTCACCCGGCTGGGGCTCGCGAGCGGTCCAGGGCCGACGGGGGAGCTGAGGTTCACCCGCGACGCCCCCGAGGCCGTCGACGGCGCAATGTTCGTGCAGGAGAGCATCCCGGAGCGCCTGCCGCTCAAGCACGCGCTGTACGCCGAGATCGAGGACGCGCTGCTGCCTGGCGCGATCGTGTCGACCTCGGCCTCCGGCCTGACCCTCGGAGAGCTCCAGGCCGGGTGGCGCGACCCGAGCCGCTTCGTGCTCGGCCACCCCTTCAACCCGCCGCACCTGATCCCCCTCGTGGAGGTCATGGGCAACGACCGCACCGCAACCGGCGTGGTCGACCGGGCCCGTGCGTTCTACGAGGCGGCCGGCAAGGTCACCATCGAGGTACGCCGTGAGGTGCCCGGCCACGTCGCCAACCGGCTCCAGGCCGCGCTGTGGCGCGAGGCAGTCAGCCTGGTCAACGAGGGTGTCGTGACCGTCGCAGACGTGGATAGGGCCGTGTCCTCCGGGCCGGGCCTCCGCTGGGCGGTGATGGGACCGAACCAGGTGTTCAACCTCGGCGGAGACGAGCGCGGCCTGGCGGCGTACTGCGAGCATTTCGCGGACAGCTACCACGCATGGTGGGACGGCCTCGGCAACCCCCGCCTCGACGAGGCCACCGTCAGCAGGCTGGTCGAGGGCGTCAGGCAGGTGGTCGGAGACACGCCGTACGCCGAGCTGACCGCACGGCGCGACGCGCTGCTCACAGCCGTCGTGGCCGCCACGCACCCGCAGACCGCGCGGTGAGCGTCGCCGGGCGCACGGCGCTCTCGCCACCTGGGGCGCGACAGCGGTGGAAGATCCACCGTTTGGCGACGCGAGCGGTGGATCAGCCACCGCCGGACCCGCGCTCATCTGCTGCGATGAGGTACGTCATTCCGGCGGTGGGGGACATCTTCGGAGGAATCTGGTCAGATGTGTCGGATCGGGGCGGGGCCGCTCGTGGGAGGAGTAGGCGGGCGACCACGGTCGCCGTTCCATATCGACCACACCCAGTTCCAGGAGCCACCTTGAAGCTTCTTCTCACCTCCGGGGGTGTGACGAACGCCAGCATCCGCGACGCGCTCGTCGAGCTCCTCGGCAAGCCGATCGACGAGTCCACGGCTCTGTGCATCCCGACGGCGCAGTACGGGCATCCGATGGTCGGCCCGGGAGTGATGGCTTGGCAGTTCATCAGCGGCAACTCCCAGAACCCCATGGTCGACCTGGGCTGGAAGTCCGTCGGCGTGCTGGAGCTGACCGCGCTGCCGAGCATTGACGAGGAACGTTGGGTGCCGCTGGTCCGGGAGGCCGATGCCTTGCTCGTCGCGGGCGGAGACGTCCTCTACCTGTGTCACTGGATGCGGGAGTCCGGGCTGGCGGATCTGCTGCCGTCGTTGAGCGAGACCGTCTGGGTTGGGCTCAGCGCGGGCAGCATGGTGATGACGCCCCGAGTCGGGGACGACTTCATCCAGTGGCGACCAGCCACCGGCGACGAGACCACGTTGGGCGTCGTCGACTTCTCGATCTGCCCTCACCTGGCTGCTGACGGCATGCCGGGCAACTCCCTGGCCGAGGCGGAGCGGTGGGCGGCCGGCATGCCGAACGCGGCGTACGCGATGGACGACCAGACGGCGATCACGGTGGTCGGGGGCGTCGTCGACTTCGTCTCCGAAGGACACTGGCAGAAGCTTCGGACCATGAGTTCTGATCCAGACCGGGCGTAGATCTGACGTAGACCGGCCGGGGACACCGGTAACCGGGGCCTCGAGGCGCTGGAGCTGCGCAGGAAGCCGCCGTCGGCGACGTGCCCAGGGTGCCGCCCGGACGCGAGCGGCGTCCCAGCGGTGGGCTGTCCACCGTTCCGGCGCGGTGACACCGTGGAAATCTCACCGCCGGCCTCCCGTGTCTCACCTGGCTCACGGTCAGCGGTGGGAGATCCACCTTTGCGTCGACGCGAACCGTGGATCCGCCACCGCCCCGTCACGTGCATTCGTCTGCCGCGATGGGGTGTCAGCGGTTCTGTGGGACGCGAGGTCTGGCAAAGCGCCTGCACCGGCCGGCCGGCAACGGCAGGATGAGCCCTGTGATCAGGGGGGCCAACCACAATCCGCGCCGTTGGACGGATGCCACGTCCAAAGTGCGGGTGATCGAGGGCTGGCATCCCTCTCGGCCGGGACGACTCGGCTACAACCTCATTGTCGAGGGTGAGTGGATCGGGACCTTCGAGACCCTCGACGAGGCTGCTGGCGCGGCGGCGCCCCATCTCCCGTCGCCCCGACAAGGGGACAACCGCCCCGTGGCCCTGCTGCCGTTCCTCGACCCAGGAAGCCGAGGAGCGACGTAACGGAACGGGCGACCCGTTCCCACAAGCGGGTGTGCCGCACCGGCACAGACCGAGCGCCAGTGGTGGTTCTTTTCGGTGTGGGCGAACGGATCAGGGACGTGTTCACGGTCAGGGGGGCCCCACGCCCGGGTTCTCGCCAGTCGGACGCACGGCGTGGTTCCGCATCCAGGTTTCGGGTTCGCAGGTATGGTCGGACAGCATGGAGCACGAAGCCGAGATGCGCGGACGGCGCCCTGCCGGCGCCGCGCCCCTGCACGTGCTCTCCGGCCCCGCGTTGCTGGCGGTGCGCGCCAGTGAGGAAGCGCGAGGCATCCGCGGTCTCGACGTGCTGCGTCGCAGCGTCGATCGCGCTCCGCCAGCGGTGAGCTGAATCCGCAACGTGCCGCCACGAAGACCGTGGCGGCTCTTCAGCATTTCCGCGGCAGGTACCTGAGCCGCGGAGCTCACCCGTAGGAGACGTCATGACGATCGACCACCTTCCCACCGCCCTTCCTCGCCACCTGCGCGAAGTGGACCTTCGACTCGCCCGGGTTCAGGAGGACCGGGAGGACCAGCTGCACGCGACACCACCGAACACCAGCGACCCTGCGACGACGACGTACCGCGGCAACCTGGAAGCCACCCTGCGTGATGTCCGGGTCGCCCGAGAGCGTGTCGCCGCCGGTGACTACGGCACCTGCATGCGCTGCCACGGGGTGATCGCGGAAGAGCGCCTGGAGTTCCGACCGTGGGCTCTCACCTGCGCTCCGTGTGCGAACAACGAGTGAAGGCTCCACTCGACCACGAGGAGGCAGCTGTGAAGACGAGTCTGTCGGAGCCGGGCGTGACATCAGCGCACGAAGGGGTCGTTCCGCACCAGCAGATCCAGCGCTGGATCGACGATGGTGGCGCCCATCTCCCGGAACCGGGCGGTAGTCACCACGGTCCAGGAACCACGCGCACTCGACGGCGTCCACGTGGACGCCGCCTGCTGACAGGAAAGCCTGCCGGTCGATAGGTTGACGCGCCCGACAGTGAATCCGAGGGGCCCATGGACCAGCCTCTGCGCGTGCTCGTGAGCGCCGGCGCGTCCGGGATCGGAGCCTCGATCGCCGAGCGCTTCCTGGCCGACGGCGCCAAGGTGAGCATCTGCGACTGTGATGAGGCCGCCGTTCGCATCGCCACCCGGACCCAGCCGGCCGTGCACGGCGTGGTCGGCGATGTCGCCGACGCCGCCGACACGGAGCGCTGGGTCGAGGAGGTGGTCGACCTGTGGGGAGGCGTCGACGTACTCGTCAACAACGCGGGAGTCGCCGGCCCGACGAGGCTGGTCGAGGACATCGACCCCGGAGCCTGGCGCGACTGCCTTGCCGTGACCCTGGACAGCCATTTCCTCATGGCTCGTCTTGTCATCCCGCACCTGAAGCAGCAGCGCTCGGGGTCGATCGTGGCCATCTCGTCCACGGCCGGGCTCTACGGCTACGGCATGCGCACGCCGTACGCCGCCGCCAAGTGGGCGGTCATCGGGTTCACGAAGTCGCTGGCCGTCGAGCTCGGCCCCTACGGGATCCGCGCCAACGTCGTGGCCCCCGGCTCCGTCGAGGGCCCTCGTATGGGCCGGGTCATCGAGGCGGAGGCCGCCCAGCGCGGGGTCTCGGCTGACGTCGTGGAGCGGGAGTACGCGGAGGGCCAGTCGATCCCGCGGTTCGTCAAGCCGTCGGAGATCGCGGACGTGTGTGCGTTCCTGGCCTCTTCCCGGGCGTCGATGGTGAACGGCCAGGTGATCGCCGTGGACGGCAACACCGAGACGTTCCACATCACGTCGCGCTGACCCGGCCGGCGGGCTCACGCGCGGAGCTGAGCAGGGAGTGCGAGGGGTCCACGTCTTTCGCTAGGGTTGACCGAACAATCAGTCAGGAGCCTTCGATGGATCCCAGCAACGTGGCGACAGACCTCGCGTCGCCGACCCACACGCCGGAGTCCAGAGCCAGCCAGAAGCCACGGACCGCCACGCGCAGCCTGCCTGGCGTCGCCTACACCGACCCCGTGCTGTACGAGCAGGAGCTCACCGAGGTCTTCGAGCGAGCGTGGATCCTGGTCGGCCACATCTCCGAGCTGTCAGAGCCGGGCCACTACGTCACCGCGAACGTCGGCCGCGAGCCGGTCCTCGTCGTCCGTGGACACGACGGCGAGCTGCGCGCGATGTCGAACGTCTGTCGGCATCGGGCTTCGACGATCCTCGAAGGCACCGGTCAGACCCGTTCGGTCATGCGCTGCCCGTACCACGCGTGGACCTACGAGCTCGACGGCCGGCTGGCGGCAGCGCCGTCCGGGCAAGGGTTCGCCTGCCTCGACCGCGATCAGGTGGCCCTGCCGCAGTTCCGGGTCGGCGTGGCCGGTGGCCTGGTGTTCTGCTGCCTCGACCCCGACCAGATGTCGCTGCAGGAGATGCTCGGTCCGGTCGGGCCCTATCTCGAGTGGCTCAACATCGGTGGGCTCACGGTGCACCGAGACGACTCGGTGGCGCGGTGGACCGAGGACTTCGACGAGAACTGGAAGATCCTGGCCGACAACTACCTCGAGGACTACCACGTCCCGGTCGCTCACCCCTCGCTCGTCCGCCTCGTCGACGTCAAGAACACCATCGGCGACAACAACGACTGGTGCGAGTGGTCGCGGGTGCCCTACCGCACCCGCCCGTCCCGCGACCCCCGCGAGCGGGAGTACCAAGGCCTGATCCGCCGGATGCCCGGGATGCCGGAGGAGTTCGAGGGGTGGATGGGCCACGTCTGCATCTGGCCGACGACGTTCATGGAGATCTATCCCCATCACATCGACACCTGGCAGCTCGAGCCGACGGGTCAGTTCACGACGCGAGCCACCACCATGACGATGGTGCATCCGCACGAGGACGACCAGGCCAAGCGGGCTCGCGAGCTGATGCGCGAGCTGAACGTCGACATCATGGGTCAGGACGTCGACATCACCACCCGCGTACAGCGCGGAGTCCGGGCGCCGTCGTACCACTCGGGCATCCTCAACGACGAGCAGGAGTTCTCGGTGATCCGCTTCCAGCAGCGGCTTCGCGAGCTGTTGCCGCGGATCGCCGAGCTCGACGCGACGGCCACGGGGGAGCGCAGTGTCGCCTCATCCTGACGCCTGGCTCTTCCTGCCTCCGGAGGTCGAGGCACTGGTGCCGCCACTGCTGGCTCGCCTCGCGGTCGCCGGAGGCGGCTCGCCGGATGACGTGGAGCGCGACCTGCGTGATCGCATCGAGACGCTGATCCTCGAGGGTGACGCCGAGCAGTGGCGGAGCTTCCTACGCGAAGCGACCGGAATGGTCGCCGAGTACGCCGGCGACGACGCTGAGGCTCGCACGGTGCTCGCCTCGATCCTCGACGACCAGTTCCTGCTCGCTCGCGCCGTGGTCGATCTCGAGCCCAGCGACATCGAGGCGCGCGGGCGGCTGGTCCGCGCTGGCGCCACACCGCCGCACAGCAGCCGTCCTCAACGAGGCTGATTTGGGCTCGGCCTGACGTCACTCCTGACGGGTGACGGATGGTCGCGAACGTGGGTCGGAATATGCCCAGTGGGCCCCTGGCTCGACCTGGCCCTCGAGGATCGAAAGCGCCGGCTCCGACAAGGGTCGATACGGCAGTTCGCGCAGCAGGCGCATCGCCTCCTCGGTGGTGAACCATCGAGCTTCCTGGATCAGCTCGTCGGGATCGTCGACCCTCAAGGTCGGATCGTGGACG
>JAICSC010000296.1 GCA_025937085.1 Nocardioides sp. | reverse complement strand
GATCAACGAGCACCTCGCCGGCTCGGGGTTCACCCTGCTGAAGGGGATCGAGGTCGACATCCTGGACGACGGCGGGCTGGACCAGACCGACGAGATGCTGGCCCGGCTCGACCTGCGCGTCGCGAGCGTGCACTCCAAGCTTCGGCAGGACGCGGCCGCGATGACGAAGCGGATGCTCGGCGCCATCCGCAATCCGCGGACCAACGTCCTCGGACACTGCACAGGCCGGATGGTGATGGGCAACCGGGGCACCCGCCCCAGCAGCGAGTTCGACGCCCGGGCGGTCTTCGAGGAGTGCGCCGAGCACGACGTCGCCGTCGAGATCAACTCCCGACCCGAGCGGCGCGACCCGCCCTCGCGGCTGATCGAGCTCGCGCGCGACCTCGGCTGCCTCTTCTCGATCGACTCCGACAGTCACGCCCCGGGTCAGCTGGACTTCCTCGACTACGGCTGCGAGCGCGCCGAGGCCGCGGGCATCGAGCCCGACCGCATCGTCAACACCTGGCCCCGCGAGCGACTGCTGGCCTGGGCCGCCAAGGGCGGGTAGCCGCTCACGTCCGGTGCGGCTCCCCGGAACCGTCGGTGCCGGCCATTACCGTGCTCGCATGGATACGACGCCCCGACCGGACGTGGAGGTACGCCGGTCGAAGCGACGCCGGCGCACGGTCTCGGCGTACCGCGAGGGCGACCGGATCGTGGTGCTGATCCCCGCGAGCCTGAGCCGCCGTCAGGAGGCCGAGTGGGTGGAGACGATGGTCGCCCGGGTCGAGAAGGCCGAGGCGCGGCGCCGGCCCAGCGACGACGACCTGATGCGCCGTGCGAGGGCCCTCAGCCGCACCTGGCTCGAGGGGCGAGCCGTCCCGGGCGTCGTCCGCTGGGTCGACAACCAGAACACTCGCTGGGGTTCCTGCACCCCCGTCGACCGGTCGATCCGGCTGTCCCACCGGCTGCAGGACATGCCGGGCTGGGTCGTCGACTACGTGCTGGTGCACGAGCTGGCCCATCTGATCGAGCCCGGACACAACGAGCGCTTCTGGGCCTGGGTCGACCGCTACCCGGAGTCCGACCGGGCGAAGGCCTGGCTCGACGGCTACTCGGCGGGCGCCCGGCTCGAGGGTGCGGACACGGTCTGAGCGAGGCGCTCGCGGGCGAGCGCGATGAGGCGGTGCATCTCGTCCCCGAGGTCGGGCAGGCGGTCCAGCGGCCACCAACGCACGTCGAGCGACTCGTCGCTGACGGCCGGGTCGGCGTCGGTGGGCGCGACCGCGGCGTACCGGACGTCGAGATGGTGCACGGTGCCGCGCGGGTCGCAGAAGCCGACCGCGTGCCGGTCGAGGTGCACGGGGTCGGGGTGGAACACCAGCCCGTCGACGCCCGACTCCTCCTTCGCCTCCCGGAGCGCGGTCGCCGCGAGCGACGCATCACCCGGCTCGTGGTGGCCGCCGAAGGCGAACCAGCGCCGGGCCTTGCGGTGCAGGTTCAGCAGGACGAGGTCGAGACCCGGGGAGAGGACCAGCGTGCCGGCGGTCAGGTGGTCGGGGAAGCACGACCTGAGCAGCGCGTCCTCATGGTCCGCGAGCAGGGCGACGTACCCGTCGCGCAGCCGGCGCTGCTCGTCGTCGGGAGGGGTCCAGCCGTGGAGCTCGGCGAGCGCGATCTCTCGCGCGCTCACTCCTCGTGCGGGGCGTCGGCGGCGCCGCCCGTCCCACCGTCGAGCAGGTCGCGGAGCTGGGCGTCGAAGTCGTCCGCGCTGAGCTGCTCCGGGGCGTCGGAGCCCTCTCGGAACCCGAGCGGGTCGTCCAGGTCGGCGTCGGTGGGCAGCAGGTGGGGGCTCATCCAGACACCGTCGCGGGCCTCGGTGCCCTGCCGCGTCCGCAGCGACCCCCACAGGGTCGAGGCGTCGCGCAGCCGACGAGGGCGCAGCTCGAGGCCGACCAGGGACGCGAAGGTCTCCTCGGCCGGGCCACCGGCTGCGCGGCGGCGGCGTACGGCCTCCTGCATCTTGGCCGCGTTGGGCATCCGCTCGGCCGTGGCCTGGCCGACGACCTCGTCCACCCAGCCCTCGACCAGTGCCAGCGCGATCTCGAGCCGCTGCAGGGCGGCGTCCTGCTGGGGGGAGCGCGGGATGTCGAACAGCCCGGCCTCCATCAGCTCCTGCATCTGGCCGGGGTTGCTCGGGTCGATGCCGCGCAGCCGCTCCTCCATCGTCTGCTGGATGCGGTCGGTGTTGATCTCGATGCCCTGGGCGTAGTCGGTGACCGCGCCGATCAGGTGGTCGCGGAGCCAGGGAACGCCGGCGAAGAGCCGCTGGTGGGCCGCCTCGCGCAGCGCGAGGTAGAGCAGGACGTCGCTCTCGGGGACGTCGAGACCCTCGGCGAAGCCCGCGACGTTGGCCGGCACCAGCGCTGCGGTGCCCGCGGCGCCCAGCGGGAGTCCGATGTCGGAGGCCGAGACGACCTCCCCGGCCATGGCGCCGAGCCCGGACCCGACCTGGGTGGCGAGCATCGCGCCGACCGCCTTGCCGAGCATCGCCAGGATCGGTCCGCCCATGCTGGCGGCCTCGGCCGGGAGGGCGTTCCCGAGCGCGCCCACCGAGGACGCGGCGATCGGCTCGACCAGCACCTTCCATACGTCGGTGGTGCCGACGATCCACTCGGCCCGGCTCCAGGCGGTCGCCGTGGTGACCCCGGACGGGAAGCTGGTGGTGTCGTCGAGCCAGTGGTCGGCCAGGCGCACGGCGTCGATGATCTCGTCGCGCTGCTTCCCGGTGGGGCTCGGGTCGGGCTGCTGGGCGACGGTCTTGCGGGCGGTGTCGACGGCGACGTCCCAGTTCAGGGGACCGTCGTAGGGCTGCATCATGGACTGGAGCTGGCTGAACAGCTGGCCGAGGTCGGGCGCGCCACCGGCGAAGAACTGCTCGAACGGCGTCCCCCGGAACGGGTTCTGGTCGTCGGGCGGCGGTTGGTCGGTCATGGTCTCAACGGTACGCGCTCCGCGGTGAGGCCGGATTCAGGATTAAAGTCGCCTTGTGCCGACCCCCGACCGCACGCTGCCGGACGCCGTACGTCTCGTCGCCCTCCGGGAGACGCCGCTGGACGTCGCCGAGGTGGTGGACGCCCTGGACGACCAGGGTTCGGGTGGGCTCACGCTGTTCGTCGGGCGGGTGCGGGACCACGACCACGGGCTGGGCGTCCGCGGGCTGGAGTACTCCGCGCACCCGACCGCCCTCGAGGCGCTCCGGCGAGTCTGCGCCGAGGTCGCCGAGGGGTACGACGTGCACGCCGTCGCCGCCGTCCACCGGGTGGGCCGGCTTGCGATCGGCGACATCGCCGTCGTCGTCGCGACCACCTCGGCCCACCGCGGCACCGCGTTCGACGCCTCGCGGTCCCTGATCGACACGCTCAAGGCCGAGGTGCCGATCTGGAAGCACCAGCAGTTCGCCGACGGCACCGAGGAGTGGGTCGGGACCCCCTGACCGCGCTGACGGCGCTCGGGCGCGCCTGTCCTACGAGCCGCGGTCGGCTCCCTACCCTGGGCCCGTGGAGATCCTGTGGTGGCTGGCCCCGCCGGTCGTGGCGACCGTGCTGGCGATGCTGTGGGTCTCGTGGCTGGGCCGTGCGGGCCGCGGCGAGGTGGACCGCGACGTCGCCGTACGCCGCCTGGGAGAGGCGATGGCGAGGTCGAACGGCGTACCGCCCACGGCTCCACCGCGCGGTCCTGCGCGCTCCGATCGCAGCACCGGTGTGGCCGTGCGGCCGTCCAGCCGACCCGGTGCCACCCGTCGCGCCTCCTGACTTCCGCCGGGTGAGAGGCTTGCCCGCATGACGCAGCGCACCTGGGCCGCTCTGCTGGCTGTGCCGCTGTTCGTCGCGCTCGGGGTGTACGCCGCGGTCCACCCGCTGCCGTTCGTGACCTATGCCCCCGGGCCGACCCTCAACGTCCTCGGCCAAGGCGGCGGGAAGCCCATCGTCGAGGTCCAGGGCCACCGGACCTACCGCGACCCGGGCCAGCTCCGGATGACCACCGTCTCGGTCACCCAGCGGGACGCCCGGCTCGACCTGTTCACCCTGATGCGGGCGTGGTTCTCCCGCGACGACGCCGTCTACCCGTACGCCGTCCAGTACGGCAACGGCGGGTCGCAGCAGCAGGACCAGCAGGAGGGACAGGTCGAGATGATCAGCTCCCAGGACTCCGCGATCGCGGCCGCGCTTCGCCAGCTGGGCTACCAGGTCCACCCGGTGCTGGAGATCCTCAGCGTCACCCCGAAGATGCCTGCGGACGGCAAGCTCCAGGTGCGTGACGTCATCCGGCGGTTCGACGACAAGCGCGTCAACGCCGCGACCGACCTCGGCAAGCTGGTCCGCGCCGTGCCGGACGGTCGGTCGGTGCCGGTCACCGTCGACCGGAAGGGGAAGTCGGTCACCGTGCGGGTCGCGCCGACCACGAAGGGGGGCAACCGCCTGATCGGAGTGACCCTCGGCATCGGCTACACGTTCCCGTTCAAGGTCTCG
>JAICSC010000299.1 GCA_025937085.1 Nocardioides sp. | reverse complement strand
CGGACTCGGTGAGCCCCACGGCGTACCCCTTCCCGGGCCGGAGCACGGCCCGAACGGCTGCAACCGCGGGTTTCGGTCGGGCATTCCCGAGAGTGGTGGCCGAGCTCGCTCGGCACCCGCCCGAGAAGAACGAGGACGCACCGGGGTGTCCTGGATCATCGGACCGAGCCCTCAGGCGGCCGGCGGTCAGAGGGTCGCGCGCGACACCCCGGTGTCGTGGTGCCCGAGGCGGACGGCGCAGACCAGCCCGACGATCGCCCCGAACACCGCGTCGACCAGCCCCGGGTCGGCGGCGGAGCCGTGGACGATCCCGAACACCCCCCAGACCAACGTCGGCAGGGCGAGACCGACGAAGACCCGCAGCGCGAGCACGTCGCTGCGCACCAGGAGCAGCCCGAGGCCGAACAGGGCCACGGTGAGCAGGACCGCTCCCGCCCAGAGCAGGGCGGTCTCGACGACCCCACCCCCCGAGAGGAAGAAGGCCACCACCCAGGCCGAGCCACCGGCCAGGCCGGCGAGCTGAGCGGTTCTGCGGAGGTCGAACAGGGTCCCGGAATCTTCAGCATGGCGTCCCATGACCCGACCCACTATGCCATCCGCCCGCGCGGCAGAATCGGCCGCGTGACCCGTCGTACCGCCGTCGTGACCGGAGCGAGCAGCGGGATCGGGGCGGCGACCGCCCGGGCCCTCGCCGCGGAGGGGTACGCCGTGTGGTGCGCCGCACGCCGTAGCGACCGGATCGAGGCGCTGGCCCGCGAGCTCGAGGGCACCGCGGTCACCTGCGACGTGACCTCGGCAGAGTCGGTCGCCGAGCTCGCCGCGAGCGTCGGCGACACCCTGAACGTGCTGGTCAACAACGCCGGCGGCGCGTTCGGGATGGACCCGGTGGCCGACGCGGATCCCGAGGACTGGCGGCGGATGTTCGAGGTGAACGTGCTCGGTCTGCTCAACGTCACCCAGGCGCTCCTCCCCGCCCTGCGTGCCGGCGGCGACGGGCTGATCGTGAACGTCGGCTCGACCGCGGGCCGGATCGCCTACGAGGGCGGTGCGGGGTACACCGCGGCCAAGCACGGCACGCAGGTGGTCAGCGAGACGTTGCGTCTGGAGCTGGTCGGAGAGCCGATCCGGATCAGCGAGATCGCGCCCGGGATGGTGCGGACCGACGAGTTCTCGGTGGTGCGGTTCGACGGGGACCGGGCGAAGGCCGACGCGGTGTACGCCGGCGTGGCCGAGCCACTGGTCGCCGAGGACATCGCCGAGGCGATCGCCTGGATCGCCACCCGTCCGTCACACGTCAACATCGACGAGCTGGTGATCAAGCCGCGCGCCCAGGCGGCCCAGCACAAGGTCCACCGGGAGTAGACCTGATCGCGTCTGACCGGTGGACCCGGGTGTCGCGGGCGGCCCGGGACGGCAAGACTGCCGTGCATGCAGACGATCGGCCTGGTCGGCGGGATGAGCTGGGAGAGCACCGCGGTCTACTACCGCGACCTCAACCTGGGGGTGCGTGACCGGCTCGGCGGGCTGTCGTCGCCGAGGCTCGTGCTGAGCACGGTGGACTTCGCCGAGCTGACCGCGCTCGAGGACGCCGAGCGGTGGCCGCAGATCGGCGAGCTGCTCGCCGAGGCGGCGCGTGGCGTGGAGCGCGCCGGCGCGGACTTCCTGCTGCTGTGCACGACGACCTTCCACAAGTCGGCCGACCAGATCGAGGCCGCGGTCGGCATCCCGCTGCTGCATCTCGGCGATGTCGTGGCCGAGGAGGTCACCTCGCACGGCGTCACCAGGGTCGGCTTCATCGGGACGACCGTCGCGATGTCCGACGGCTTCTTCGCTGATCGGCTCGCCCGACACGGCCTGGAGACCGTGATGCCCGACGCCCGCCATCACGAGATGCTGAACAGCGCCATCTACGACGAGCTCGTGCACGGCCGGGTCGTCGACGCCACGCGCCGACGGGTGCTGGGCGTGCTGGAGGAGCTCTGGGACGCCGGGGTCGGCGGGGTCCTGCTCGGCTGCACCGAGCTGGAGCTGCTGGTCAAGCAGGCCGACGCCGACCTGCCCGTCTACCCGTGTACGACGCTGCACGTCGCCGCGGCGCTCGACCGGGCCCTGGCCGACTGACTCTCGGTCCGAAACCCAGCTCTCAGCCGCCGCCGGCGAGGACCAGGTCGACGAGCGCGCGCTGGTCGTCGGTGAGGTGCTGCTGCGGGACGGTGACCGAGCGCCCGCCCACCTCGAAGGTGTAGCTGAACGCGTCGGGGAACGTCTCCGTCTGCACGGGTGCGGCGAGGTCCAGGCGGTCGACCAGCTCGCGAGCCGACACGGCCTTGGGGTCGTCCGCGTCGAGGTCGACCGAGCCTTCGAGCGTCCGGCCCGCGATCCCACCGGTACGCCGCACCCGGACCACGCCTGACCCACCCGGCGTACCGGCCGGCGTGCCGGGGCTCGACGTACCGCCGACCTCGACGCCGACCGTCGTCCACGCCTTGGTCACCGCGTCGGCGTGCTCCCCGGCCGCCGCGACCGTGGCTGCGGCGAAGCCGGAGAAGTCGGTGTCGGCGGTGACCTGGCCCCCGGTGAGGGCGGCGTACCAGATCTGGCCGGCGCCCTCCCAGGTGTCGCCGCCGATCGCCGTGGCGGCGAGGTAGAAGGCGCGGTTGGGGATCCCGGAGTTGATGTGGACGCCGCCGTTGTCGTCGGTGGTGTCGACGTAGTCCTTCATGTCGCCGACCTGCGGGTCCTTGCCGAGGGTCGGGTCGTCGTACGCCGTGCCGGGGTGGGCCATGTCGCGCAGCCCGCGCGCGTGGATGCCAGGCAGGAAGATGCCTTCGCCGACCAGCCAGTCGGCCTGGTCGGCGGTCTGTCCGAGCACGCGCTGCTTGACGCACATCCCGAAGCAGTCGGAGACCGACTCGTTGAGAGCGCCGGACTGCCCCTGGTAGGCCAGGGCGGCGGTGAACTGGGTGACGGCGTGGGTGAACTCGTGGCCCAGGACGTCGATCGGCTTGGTGAAGGTGCCGAAGACCTTGCCGTCGCCGTCGCCGAAGACCAGCTGCTCGCCGTTCCAGAAGGCGTTGTCGTAGTTCTGCTCGTAGTGCACGGTCAGCACGACCTGGGCGCCCTTGTCGTCGTACGACGAGCGCGAGAAGACCTGCTGGTACAGGTCCAGGGTCGCGGTGACCCCGTCGGCCGCCTCGTCGACACTCGCGTCGCCGGACGCCGGTTCGCCCGCCGAGCGCACGACGTCACCGGGCAGCGTCGAACCGTTGTCCGCGGTGTGCACCACCCAGGCAGCAGCCGCGGCGGGCGCTTCCTCCTCTGTCTCGCCGGCCGCGGCGGGCGCAGCGGAGGTGGCCGGTGCTGGGCCGAGGCGGCCCTCGCGCAGCTCCTGGTCGCGAGCCAGGGTGAGCCGTGAGTGGTCGGCCGCGTCATGCGACGAGGCGGCGATGCGTTCGAGCAGGAACGGGGGGACGAAGCTGCAGGATCCGAGACTCATGGGTCCTTCCTAGCCCTCAGCGCCGACGACGCCAAGGTCGAGCTGGAACCACCTGCCCTGCTTGCCCCCGATGTCGGCAGGGTCCGCCGGGCCGACCGGGACGAACCCGTTCTTGGCCAGCACCCTCTGCGACGCGACGTTCGCGTCGGAGGTGGCCGCCTTGATCGTGCGTACGGCGTACCGTGTCGCGGCCAGCTGGCTCAGCTCCCCGACGGCCGCGGTGGCCACGCCCTGGCCCACCGCCTTCTCCGCGACCCGGTACCCGAGATCGGCCGTGCCGTCTCCGGCGAGGATCAGGTTGAAGCGGCCCAGCACCGCGCCGTCGTCGTCGACGAGCACGTAGTACGCGCCCTCTCCCGCCTCCTGCTCGGCCAGCCGGGCGCGGTGCCTCTCGGCGTACTTCTCGAAGAACTCGTCGCCCCGGTCGGAGATCGAGGCCGCGAAGTAGTCGCGGTTCTCCCGCTCGAACGCCAGGACCGCGTCGGCGTGATCGGCTCGGAGAAGTTGCAGCTCGGGCACCGCACCGACTCTACGTGTGCGCGGCTGGTCGGCCGGTGGTGGTGCTGGTGGTGGTCGGTGCGACGGCGGGTGGGCCAGACATCGGCAACCATCGGTGGTTGAGGAAGGCCTCCTGGCGCCAGTCTCGAAACCACCCCCGATTGCCGCGATGGTTTCGAGACGCTCGCAGCTCGCTCCTCAACCGCCGGGCCATCCGCTGGTCGAGGAGGCGCCCCAGCGCCGTCACGAGACCCGGCGACAGTGCCTGGGACCCGGACCGACAACACCCCCGGAGGTTTCGAGACGCTCGGGGAGCTCGCTTCTCAACCACCGAGGCAGGCGCTCGCTCCTCAACCACCGAGGCGGCCGCTCACTAGACTCTCGTCGGCCCGAGGGGCCCGTCGAGAGGAGTCCGACCACCGTATGTCAGCCAGTCAGGAACAGCCCGAGCGATCGGCCGGGTGGATCCGCAGGTTGG
>JAICSC010000084.1 GCA_025937085.1 Nocardioides sp. | reverse complement strand
GCGAGCTGGCGGTCGCCGCGCTGCTCCTCCTCCTGCCCGGCTACTCCTACGTCGCGGCGAGCACCCTGGCCCTGCTCCTCTTCGCGGCGTACGCCGTGGTCGTGGGGCGGGCGCTTCGGTTCCCCTACCCGATCATGTGCGGCTGCTTCGGACAGCTCGGCCTCGGCTGGATCACCCGGCAGACGTTCGTGCGCAACCTCGTGCTGCTCGCCGTCGCGCTCATCACCTGGCTGGACTCGCTGCGGGGGCACGGCGTCCTGCAACGACTGACCTCGCTCGGCGGCGACGCCTGGTGGCTCGCCGGGCTGGCGCTGGCCGTCGCCACCACCACGCTGGTGGTCCGTGAGAGCAGGCCGCCGACGTACCTGGCTCCGACGGCGGAGGACGACGAGTACCACGCCGTCCCCATCCCCTACACGCTCCTCGACGGCCCTACCGGACCCACCACCGTCTGGCGGCTGAGCGACGCGGCGGCCCGCCTCCTGGTCTTCTGGAACCCCCTCGACGACGACACGGCCGCGGTGGCGGAGCGCCTGCCCGCCTGGCAGGCAGCTCTCGCTCCCGTGCAGGTGCACCTGGTCACCCGGTCGGAGTGGCACCAGGCCGCGGAGGTGAGACCCGACCTGGCCGAGCACCTCCTCGGTGACCCGGACGGCGAGACGGCCCTGCGCCTCGGGGTCCATCAGCTGCCCGGCGCGGTCCTGCTCGGCGCCGACCGGCTCCTGGCAGGTGGTCCGGTGGGTGGCCTGGCGGAAATCGAGGATCTCGTCGGGGCCGCGGCGGAGGAGATCCAGAACGCCGCGGAGTCCGCGGCCGCGCCGGCTGACGTAGGTCAGTAGGCCTGCACGAACTCCGTCAGCCGCGCGAGCTGGTCCGGGTCGCTCGACGGCAGCACGCCGTGGCCCAGGTTGAACACGTGTCCCTTCGCCCGACGGCCGGCCTCGATGATCTCGCCGGCGCGCGCGGTCATCACCTCAGGCGGCGCCAGCACCAGGGTCGGGTCGAGGTTGCCCTGCACCGCGCGGTCGCCGACCACGTCGATGGCCGAGGCCAGCGGCGTACGCCAGTCCACGCCCACGACGTCCGCTCCGGCCTCGGCCATCAGCCCGAGCAGGCTGCCGGTCCCGACGCCGAAGTGGATCCGAGGCACGCCCAGCTCCCCGACCGCCGCGAGCACGGCCGCGGAGTGCGGCAGCACCGACCGGCGGTAGTCCTCCGGCGTGAGCGCTCCGGCCCAGGAGTCGAACAGCTGGACGGCCGAGGCCCCGGCCTCGACCTGCACCCGGAGGTACGCCGAGTCGATGGCCGCGATCTTGCCCAGCAGCGCGTCCCAGACGTCCGGAGCGCCGTACATCATGGCCTTGGTCCGCGCGTGGTCCTTCGAGGGGCCGCCCTCGACGAGGTACGACGCCACCGTGAACGGCGCGCCCGCGAACCCGATCAGCGGCGTCGCGCCGAGCTCGCCGACCAGCGAGGTGATCGCGGCGGTCGTGAACGGCACGTGCTCCGGCGTCAGGTCGGGGATCGCCGCGACGTCCGCGAGGGTCCGCACCGGGTCGGCGACCACGGGCCCGACCCCGGGCACGATGTCGAGGTCGACCCCGACCGCCTTGAGCGGCAGCACGATGTCGGAGAAGAAGATCGCCGCGTCCACGCCGTACCGCCGCACCGGTTGCAGGGTGATCTCGGTGACCAGGTCGGGGTTCATGCACGACTCGAGCATCCCGACGCCCTCGCGCACCGCGAGGTACTCCGGCAGCGAGCGGCCGGCCTGGCGCATGTACCAGACCGGTGTGTGCTCGACCGGCTCGCCGCGGATGGCGCGGAGGAAGACGCTGTCCTGAGGGCTGCCCACGGGTCGAATGGTGGCAAACGACCCGGCGTGTTCGCACCTCGACCCCGTGGCCCGGTTTTACTGTGGCTCCATGGTCGTCGGGAGTGAGGCGCGCCCGGGCTCGGGTGCGCCGCCGGACCCTCCGGAGTTCGCCGCAGCGGTGCGGGCCATGGGCGAGGCACGCCTGCGCCCGGAGGTGCTCTGCGAGCCGATGCCCGCCCCGCAGCGGATCGCGCCGTACGCCGCGGCGCTCAGCGCCGATGTCACCGTCGACGGCCAGGACCTGTGCACCGGACGGATCATCCTGCTCCACGACCCCGCCGGGAACGACTCGTGGGACGGCACGTTCCGCTGCGTCGCCTACGCACGCGCCGAGATCGAGATCGAGGCGATCACCGAGCCGGAGCTCGCCGAGGTCGGCTGGTCGTGGCTCACCGAGGCGCTGGCGGCGCACGGCGCGTCGTACGCCGCCGCCTCCGGCACCGTGACCCGGGTGGCGACCGACAGCTTCGGCGCGATGTCGGACGACTCCGGGAGCGCCCAGATCGAGATCCGTGCCTCGTGGACACCCCAGCTGGTCGACGGCGAGCTCGACATCCAGGGCCACGTGGAGGCCTGGGGCCAACTACTGTGTACGGCGGCGGGCCTGCCGCCGGTACCCGAGGGCGTGACCGCCATGCCCAACCGTCGCGGGCCTCAACGTCGCGGCCGGCGCGGAGCCGGCCAGTGACGAACGACCTATGAGACCAGATACGGCCGACGCTCCACCTGACCCACCCGACTCCCGTGACGCCCGTGACCCGGTGGCCGAGTCGACCCCGGAGGAGCCCCCTCCCGCTCCGGTGCCTCTGCTGGAGCTCCGCGACGGGCTGCCACCGCTCACCGACACTCCACCCGCGCTCGTCGAGTCGTGCCGCGCGCTCGCGGCGGCCGACGGGCCGGTCGCGATCGACGCCGAACGCGCCTCGGGCTACCGCTACTCGCCCCGTGCGTACCTGATCCAGCTCCGCCGCGAGGGTGCCGGCACCTTCCTGATCGACCCGATCGCGTTCGACTCCGTGGCTCCGCTCCAGGACGCCTTGGCCGGCTCCGAGTGGATCCTGCACGCCGCGACGCAGGACCTGCCGTGCCTCACCGAGCTGGGGCTCGTCCCGGCGAAGCTCTTCGACACCGAGCTGGCCGGTCGCCTGCTCGGCTATCCGCGCGTCGGCCTGGCCACCTTGGCCGAGGTCCTGCTCGGGCAGCGGATGAAGAAGGAGCACTCGGCGGCAGACTGGTCCACCCGGCCGTTGCCCCAGCCCTGGCTGGAGTACGCCGCGCTCGACGTCGAGGTGCTCATCGAGCTGCGCGAGGTGCTCGCCCGCGAGCTGCACGAGGCCGGCAAGGACGAGTGGGCGCGCCAGGAGTTCGAGGCGCTGCGAGGCTTCACACCGGTCGTCCGGAGCGAGCCGTGGCGGCGTACCTCGGGGCTGCACCGGGTCCGGGGCCGCCGGCTGCTCGGCGCGGTCCGCGAGCTCTGGCAGACCCGCGACGAGCTGGCTCGCGCCCGCGACGTGTCGCCGGGCCGGATCATCGGCGACAACGCGATCGTGGCCGCGGCCCTCGCCGACCCGCGGTCCCGCTCGGACCTGCTCGAGACCAAGGGCTTCCACGGCCGCGGCGCCCAGCGGTACGCCGACCGGTGGGTCGAGGCGCTCACCCGGGCGCGGGAGATGCGCGAGGAGGACCTGCCCGTCCGCGCCCCTCGCACCGACGGACCTCCCACGCCGCGCGCCTGGGCCGAGCGCGACCCGGTGGCTGCGGAGCGTCTGGCCCTCGCCCGCGACGGCATGAACCGGCAGTCGGAGGAGCTCCGGGTCCCCGCCGAGAACCTGCTCTCCCCCGACACCGTGCGGCGCGTGATGTGGGAGCCGGCGGGGACCGACGTCGAGGCCATCCGCACGCAGCTGCGCGGGCTCGGGGCACGCGACTGGCAGGTCGAGCTCACCGCGCCGATGCTCCTCGACGCGGTCCTCACGGCGCCCTCGAGGGTCGCCTCGGCCCAGGCTCAGCCGCCGGACTGACTCGGGCTGGCGCTGGGCCCGAGCCTGGGCCCGAGGATCCGGTACGACGCGCGGTCGATCCTGCGAGACAACCGCGGCACCGCCGAGGGCCGACCGTCCAGGAGCGCGCCGACGAGCGGGTCGACCGCGAGCTCGAGGTCGTCCCACTGACCGATCGCCGGTGGGTAGACCATGCTCTTCACGCTGAAGGTGAAGACCGAGGCGTGACGGGGCTGCTGGCCCGGCTGCTGGAATGCGTCGGAGAGCGCGACGGTCTGGTCCGCCGGCTGCAGATAGCCACCGAAGGAGACCAGGGCGAGCGCTCCCGGCGAGCTGGCGTACACCAGGAAGTCCGCCGCCGTGGCGGCGTCGTGCGCGTCCTGCGAGAGGCACAGGCCGGTGAGGTTGCCGACGGTCGCCGACGTCCCGACGGTGGGCATCGGCATCACGTCGAAGCGGAGTCCGTCGACGGCACGCAGGTCGGGCACCATCCGGCGTGAGCCTTCGAGCAGGGCCAGCTTCCCCCGGGTGAACCACTCCAGCGGCGTGCGCTTCTGCAGCTGCTGCCGGGTGAGCGTCGCTCCGGCGGCGCTGACCGCCCGGACGGTCCTGGTGAGGGTGTCCACATTGGTCTGGTCGGAGAGGGCCAGAGAGGTCGGCTGGTTGTTGTCGTCGAACAGGCTCCCGCCCCCGGAGTAGACGAAGGGGGCGAGCCCGTTCAGGGTCGGCTCCAGGTAGCTGCCGGCGACGCCGGGATGGTGGTCGGTCGCCCAGCGCGCCGCCGCCGCGAACTGGTCCAGCGACCAGCCCTGGCCCGGGGTCGGCGGGTTCTTGATCCTGCCGAGCTTGACCAGCCTGGTGTTGTAGAAGATCACCGACGGCTGCACGCCGTACGGCAGGCACTCGAGCCGGTTGTCGCTCCCGAACGCCGTCAGGCTGCTGCGCGGGAACTCGTCGCCGAAGTCGAACCCCCGGTCGTCGAGGAGCTGGTCGACCGGCTGCACGAGCTGGTGCTGGGTGAGGTAGGACAGGTGGCGCCGAGTGGCGATGAAGACGTCGGGCACGGGCGTGCCCTGGCGGAACGCCTCGAGCATCGCGGCGTCGTTGGGCCACGACTCCACCTTCACCGTGACCTTGCGCGCCAGCGGAGCGTAGGTCTCCGCCATCGTCTGGTACTGGTCGATCTCGCCGGGGGACCCGATCACCCCGAAGGTGAGCGTCTCCGGCGGCAGCTGTGGAGGCGCCGAGGTGGTCGGGGCCGAGGACGTCGGGGCCGAGGTGGACGAGCCGGCCGAGGTCTGCGCCGACCCCGAGGACCCCGAAGAGTCGCAGGCGGCGAGCACGCCGGTGGCCAGGAGAGCGGCAGCGGCGAGCACTGCGCCGGTTCTTCGGCACCGCCGCCCCGAACTCGGCCCCGATCTCGCACGCACGGCCGAAACCCTAGTAGCCGCCGGAAGAGACGAGTGCGCCGGACCGGGAGCGCCTCACGGCGCGTGGCCGCTCGCAGCGGCTTGATGTTGGGACCCGGGGCTGCCGCGGCCCGGCACACTCGCGTCCATTGTAACGGGATCTCCAGGGACTCTTCCCGATCACTCGCAGGCTCGCGCGCTCTTCGGTGACCTCGCAGGCTCGGCAGCTCGGTCACTGGCCCTCGAGCCGGCCCGCGAGCTCGAGGCGGGCGGCGCGGTCGAGCTGGTCGGCGACCGACTGGATCCGGGCGGCGGCGAGCGCGTCGCACTCGAGCAGCTCCGCACGGCCCGTCGCGACCACGCGGGCGAACGCGGCCGCACGGAGCAGGACGTCGGCGAAGTCGCTGCCGGCGATCCCGCGGAGCACCTGGTCGACCATCGCCCGCAGCTCGTCCGGGCCCGGCGGGTCGGCCACCCCCGCCACGACCCCGTCGACGGCGGCTTTGTCGCGCCCGGCCTGGAACTCCCGCGCGACGCCCAGCGGGTCGGCGTACACCCAGGAGCGGAGGAGGTAGAGCCGCCACAGGCAGCCGGCGATGGTCTCGGGCGGGCGGCCCGCCCACACCTCCGCGATCGCCTCGATCCCCTCGGTGTCCGCCAGGTGCAGCACTCGGTCGGCGACCTCGTCGTCGTCGGAGTCGTGCGCCCCACGCACGAGCAGGTACGCCGCGCGGTCGGCCGCCTCCGCGACGCGGAGCGGGTCGACCCGGTCGGACTCGATGCCCTCGAAGAACCGGTCGCCCGGCGTCAGCGGGCGGTGGTGCGGGCGCTCGGACACGGCTCCACGGTAGCGATCGGAGTCAGGGCGCGAGCAGTTTCCGGATGCGTTGGTCGCTGACCGGGCCGTCGGTGCCGAGCTGCTGGGCGAAGAGCGAGACGCGGTACTCCTCGAGCATCCAGCGCGCCTGGCGCAGGGCGTCTCCCGGCGGCCGTCCCGCCTGGAGAGCGGCGACCTGGTGGAGGTAGGCGTCCTGCAACGGGCGCACCTGGTCCATCAGCCGCCGGTCGCCGGCGACCCGCTCATCCAGCTGCTCCCGCCGGCGCCGGATCGCGAGGAGGTACGTCGGGAAGCGGCGCAGCCGGTCCGCCCCGGCCTCCGCCAGGAAGCCGCGGGTCACGAGTCTGGCGAGCTGCTCGCGCATGTCCTGCAACGCCGGCAGGGTGACCAGCTCGGCGCGGCCGCTGAGGGCACGGTCGGTGTCGCGCCAGTCGGCGAGGACGCGGAGCACCTCGTCGACCACCGCCTCGGTCCGGGCGGCCAGTGACTCCCGCCCGGCCGCCACCAGCGCGGCGTAGTCCCCGGGCGCCCGGGCGGGTGGGTGGGCGTCGACGACGTCACTCAGGATCGCGGCCCGCACGTCGTCGAGCAGGTCGCCCACGGACGGGTACGGCGAGCCGGCCAGACCCAGCCGCTGCGTGGTGTCCAGGCGCGCGGTCGGATCGGCCGCGAAGGGCAGCGCCAGCAACAGGAGCCGGCGTACGCCGTGCCGGTGACGCGCCGCGGCCTCCTCGGCCGAGCCGAACACCCCGAGCCCGACGGTCGTGCCCTCGTCGAGCAGCGCCGGGTACGCCAGCACCTCGTGGCCGGCGCGGCGTTGCAGGATCTCGGCCGGCAGGTCGCCGAAGCTCCAGTCGGTCTGACCGGTCGCGCCGTACCCGCTTTCGCCGGCCACCGCAGCCAGGGCCGCGTCGAACTGCTCCTCCAGCGGAGCCTTCAGCGCGTCGAGGTCCTTGCCCCGCGCTTGCTCGGCCCCCTCGTCGTCGAGGACGCGGTAGGTCGGTTGGAGGTGGGCCGGCACCTTGCCCCAGTCCCACGCGTCGCGCGGGATGACGACGCCGGCGGTCGACCGCGCCCAGCGCTCGAGGGCATCGAGGAGTGGCTCCTCGCCGGCGGGAGTGGTCGCCAGGAACTCCCGCGCCCTGTCGGGCGCCGGCACGAAGGAGACCCGGAGGTTCTTGGGAAGGCTGCGGATCAGGCTGGTCACCAGCTCCTCGCGGACGCCGGGGACGTTCCACGAGAAGTCCTCGGCGGCCACCCGGTTGAGCGTGGCGACCGGGACGTCGATGGTGAGGCCGTCGTCGGCCGCGCCGGGCTCGAAGTGGTAGCTGATCGGGAACGTCAGGCTGTCGCTCTGCTGCCACGTCTCGGGGTAGTCCTCCTCCCGCACCTCGTCGGCGGTGACGTGGGTGAGCATGGCGGGGTCGAAGGTGAGCAGGTCCGGCCGTTGCTGCCGCTGCTGCTTCCACCAGGTGTCGAAGTGCACTCCGCTGACCGCCTCGGCACCGACGCGGGCGTCGTAGAAGTCGAACAACGTCTCCTCGTCGACGACGATGTCGCGACGGCGCGCGCGGTGCTCGAGCTCCTCGGCCTCCTCGAGCAGCCGCTGGTTCTCCGCGAGGAAGGGGTGCCGGCTGTCCCACTCGCCGTACACCAGGGCATGCCGGATGAACAGCTCGCGGCTGAGCTCCCGGTTGACCTTGCCGAACTGGACGAGCCGGTCGGCGGCGAGCGGTACGCCGTACAACGTCACCCGCTCGTAGGCCATCACGGCCGCGCGCCGCTTCGACCAGTGCGGCTCGCTGTAGGTGCGCTTGACCAGGTGGTCGCCGAGTCGCTCGGCCCACTCGGGCCGGATCGCGGCGTTCTGCCGGGCCCAGAGCCGACCGGTCTCGACGAGCTCGCCGGCCATCAGGTACGCCGGGTTCCTGCCCCGCAGCCCGCTTCCGGGGAAGATCGCGAACCTCGTGCCCCGGGCGCCGAGGTACTCGCGCGGACCGCGCGGGACTCGGCGCCGGCGGTCACCGCTCGATCCCTTCGGGGCCGGTTCGCGCTCCTCCAGCACACCGACGTGGGAGAGCAGCCCCGACAGCAGCGCCTGGTGGATGCCGTCGGCGTCGTACGCCGCGCCGCCGGCGGACGTCGTACCGTCCGAGGCCCCCTTGGCTGTCTCCGTGTCTGTCTTCGTGGCTGTCTCCGGGTGACGACCCGGAGGGCGGCCGAGATCGATCTTCAGCTCCTTGCAGACCTGGCGGAGCTGGGACTCGAAGTCCTGCCACTCCCGGACGCGCAGGTAGTTGAGGAACTCGCGCCCGCACATCCGCCGGAACGCGCTGCTCGACAGCTCCTTCTGCTGCGAGCGCAGGTGGCGCCAGAGGTTCAGCCAGGTGAGGAAGTCGGAGGTCTGGTCCTTGAACCGCGCGTGGAGCTGGTCGGCCTGCGCCTGGGCCTCGAGGGGGCGTTCGCGGGGGTCCTGCAGCGACAGGGCGGCGGCGATCACCAGGATCTCACGGACGCAGCCGAGCCGCTCGGCCTCGAGGATCATCCGGCCGAGACGGGGGTCGATCGGGAGGCGGGCGAGCCGCCGGCCGAGCCGGGTCAGCCTCCAGCCCTGGTCGGAGGAGCTTGTCGAGACAAGGGCGCCGAGCTCCTCCAGCAGCTGCACGCCCGACGTCACCTGACGCCGGTCGGGAGGCTCGACGAACGGGAAGCGCGCGATGTCACCCAGCCCCAGCGACGACATCTGCAGGATCACCGAGGCGAGGTTGGTGCGCAGGATCTCGGGGTCGGTGAACTCCGGACGGCTCTCGTAGTCCTCCTCGGAGTACAGCCGGATCGCCACGCCGGCCTCGACGCGTCCGCAGCGGCCGGACCGCTGGTTCGCCGAGGCCTGGCTGATCGCCTCGATCGGGAGGCGCTGCACCTTCGTCTTCATGGAGTACCGCGAGATGCGCGCGACGCCGGTGTCGACGACGTACCGGATGCCGGGGACGGTCAGCGACGTCTCCGCGACGTTCGTGGCCAGGACCACCCGCCGCGTGGTCTGCGGGTACGACGAGAAGACCCGGTGCTGCTCGGCCGCCGAGAGCCGCGAGAACAGCGGCACGACCTCGAGGGTTCGTCCGGGACCGGCCAGCCGTCGATCCTGCACGTCGGCGAGGGCGTCGGCGGTGTCCCGGATCTCCCGCTCCCCCGGCAGGAACACCAGCACGTCGCCCTGGCCCTCGCGCGACACCTCGCTGACCGCGTCCACGATCGCCTCGGTCTGGTCCCGGACGACCGCGTCTCCCTCCTCGTCCTCCTCGGGCAGCTCCACCAGAGGTCGGTAGCGGACCTCGACCGGGTAGGTGCGCCCCGACACCTCGATGATCGGGGCCGCCCGGCCGCGGGTGTCGGCGAAGTGGCGCGCGAACCGCTCCGGGTCGATGGTCGCGGAGGTGATCACCAGCTTGAGGTCGGGTCGTCGCGGTAGCAGGCGCTTGAGGTAGCCGAGCAGGAAGTCGATGTTGAGACTCCGCTCGTGGGCCTCGTCGATGATGATCGTGTCGTAGCGGCGGAGCTGCCGGTCGCGCTGGAGCTCGGCGAGCAGGATGCCGTCGGTCATCACCTTCACCCGGGTCTCGCGCGAGGTGCGGTCGGTGAAGCGCACCTGGTAGCCGACCTCGTTCCCGAGCTCCGTCCTCAGCTCGGAGGCGAGCCGCTCGGCGACCGCTCTGGCCGCGATCCGGCGCGGCTGCGTGTGCCCGATCAGCCCGCCCCGGGCACCGTTCCCACCACCCCCCCGACCCTGCCCCCGGCCCTGCCCTCGACCCTGCCCTCGACCCAGCTCGAGGCAGATCTTCGGCAGCTGGGTGGTCTTGCCGGACCCGGTCTCTCCCGCGACGATCACGACCTGGTGTTCCCGGATCGCTGCCGCGATGTCGTCGCGCCGCCGGCTGATCGGCAGCTCGGCCGGGAAGGAGATGTCCACAACGCCGGTGATTCTCCCTCACCGGTGGCGAGCGACCGCAAACGAGATTCCCCGGGCTGCTGGGTGGGGTGACGCCGCGGCCGGAAGAGGTCCACAGTGCGGTCATGAGGACCCGCAGGCGCCAGGACCTGGCCGTCAACCCGTTGTTCACCCGACCAGGCGAGGCCACCAGCGTCGACCGCTTCGCGATCCCGGCCGGGGAGATGCTGCCGGAGACGGCGTATCAGATCATCCACGACGAGGTGATGCTCGACGGCAACGCGCGGCTGAACCTCGCGACCTTCGTCGGCACCTACATGGACACCCAAGCGGCGCAGCTGTACGCCGAGACCCTCGACAAGAACATGATCGACAAGGACGAGTATCCGCGGACCGCCGAGATCGAGGACCGCTGCTGGAAGATGCTCGCCAGGCTCTGGCACGCGGAGGATCCCACCGGCACCATCGGTACGTCGACGATCGGCTCCTCGGAGGCCTGCATGCTCGGCGGTCTCGCGCTCAAGCGACGGTGGCAGCACGCGCGACGTGCTGCGGGCAAGCCGACGGACTCCCCCAACCTCGTGATGAGCTCCGGGGTACAGGTGGTCTGGGAGAAGTTCTGCAACTACTGGGAGGTCGAGCCGCGCTACGTGCCGATCACCGAGGAGCACCAGGTGCTCGACGGGCACGACCTGGCCGGGTACGTCGACGAGAACACCATCGGTGTGGTCGCCGTCCTCGGCGTCACCTACACCGGCATGTACGAGCCCGTCGCCGCCGTCTCCGCCGCGCTCGACGAGATCCAGAAGGCGTCCGGACACGACGTACCGATCCACGTCGACGGAGCATCGGGGGCGATGGTCGCGCCGTTCCTGCAGCCGGAGCTGGTCTGGGACTTCCGGGTGGACCGGGTCGCCTCGATCTCCACCAGCGGACACAAGTACGGCCTGGTCTTCCCCGGCATCGGCTGGGTCGTGTGGCGCGACCGCGACGCGCTGCCCGACGACCTGGTGTTCTCGGTGAGCTACCTGGGCGGCGACATGCCGACACTGGCGCTGAACTTCTCGCGGCCGGGCGCGCAGGTGCTGCTGCAGTACTACACGTTCCTGCGGCTCGGCATGGACGGCTACCGACGCGTCCAGCAGGCGTGCCAGGACGTCGCCCGGCATCTCGCGGACGGGATCGCGTCCATGCAGGCGTTCGACCTGTGGAACGACGGGTCCGACATCCCGGTCTTCGCCTGGCGGCAACGCGCCGGACACACCGAGAACTGGGACCTGTACCACCTGCAGGACCGGCTGCGGACCAAGGGCTGGCTGGTGCCGGCGTACCCGATGCCGGACGACCTGTCCGACGTGACCGTGCAGCGGATCGTCGTGCGCAACGGGCTCAGCCACGACCTCGCCGAGGAGCTGCTCGACGACATCCGGGACGAGGTGGCGTTCCTGGACGGCCTGGACGGCCCGATGCCGAGGCAGCGACGCCGCTCGGCGTTCCACCACTGAGCCTGG
>JAICSC010000089.1 GCA_025937085.1 Nocardioides sp. | reverse complement strand
TGGAACTGCACGCCGTGCAGCGGGAGGGTCCGATGACGCACGGCCATCACCACCTCGCCGTGCTCGTCCGTACAGGTCGCGGTGACGACCAGGGCGTCGGGGACCCGGGTCGCGGCCAGCGAGTGGTAGCGGACCGCGGCGTACGGCGACGGGATGCCGGCGAACAAGCCGGTCCCGTCGTGGCGCACCGTCGCGACCTCGCCGTGCGCCGGCTCGACCCGCTCGACCAGCCCGCCGTACGCCGTCACCAGGCCCTGCATGCCCAGGCACACCCCGAGCACCGGGACGCTGCCAGCGAGCAGAACCGCGCGACCCACCGAGAAGTCGGCCGGGTCGGCGGGGTGACCCGGCCCGGGGGAGAGCACCACCCGGTCGAAGGAAAGAACGTGCGCGGCGCTCGTCGCGTCGTGCTGCACCACCTCCGGCAGCCGCCCCGTGACGCCCGCGACGAGGTGCACGAGGTTCCAGGTGTAGGAGTCGTGGTGGTCGACGACCACCACTCGTGGCGTCTCCTCCACGCCGCCCACCTCGACCCTGGCCACCCCGCCGCCCACGCGCGCAACCTACGCCCTTGACGCCCGGTGCGAACAGGAGGATCGTTGCTCTGGACGCATCATCGTGCGTATGACGCAACAACGCAGGAGACGGAGGGCCGATGGCGCTGTCCGCCTTCGACCTCTACTCGGTCGGGATCGGACCTTCGTCCTCGCACACGGTGGGACCGATGCGGGCGGCCAAGCGGTTCGCCGACGGGCTGGTCGAGTCCGGCCGGGTCGGCGACGTACGCCGGATCCGTGCGGAGCTGTTCGGCTCGCTCGGCGCGACCGGTCACGGCCACGGCTCTCCCAAGGCGGTCGTCCTCGGTCTCGAGGGCGAGGACCCCGCGACCACCGACACCGACCGTGCCGAGGGCCGGCTCGACGAGGTCCGGGCCTCGGGGGTCCTGCGGCTCGCGGGCACGACTCCGGTGCCGTTCGCCGTCGACGACGACCTGGTGATGCACCGGCGGCGGAGTCTTCCGGCCCACCCGAACGGCATGACGTTCACGGCGTACGACGGGGCGGATCCGGATGCTGGAGTGATCAGCCTCCGCACCTACTACTCCGTCGGCGGCGGGTTCGTCGTCGACGAGGCCGCGACCGGGGCGGACCGGGTCGTGGTCGACGAGACGCCGCTCCGCTTCCCCTTCACGACCGCGGCGGAGCTGCTCACGATCTGTGCGCGGGAGGGTCTGTCGGTCAGTGAGGTGATGTTCGCCAACGAGGCGGCGTGGCGGTCGGAGGCCGAGATCCGCGACGGGATGCTGCACCTGTGGTCGGTGATGGCCGAGTGCGTGCAGAGCGGGTTCCGCCGCGACGGCGTACTGCCGGGCGGCCTGCGGGTCCCGCGTCGCGCGCCTGCGCTCTACCGCGACCTCTTGGCGAAGGGAGACGCCGATCCCCTGCACGTCATGGACTGGGTCAACCTCTACGCGCTGGCGGTAAACGAGGAGAACGCGTCGGGCGGACGGATCGTCACCGCGCCCACCAACGGGGCGGCCGGGATCATCCCCGCCGTCCTCCACTACTACGTGAGGTTCGTCCCCGGCGCCGACGACGACGGCGTCGTCCGCTACCTGCTGACGGCGGCCGCCGTCGGGATCCTCTTCAAGACCAACGCCTCGATCTCCGGGGCCGAGGTCGGCTGCCAGGGCGAGGTCGGCTCCGCGTGCTCGATGGCGGCCGGTGGGCTCGCCGAGGTGCTCGGCGGGACGCCGGCGCAGGTCGAGAACGCCGCTGAGGTCGGCATCGAGCACAACCTGGGGCTCACCTGCGACCCGGTCGGCGGACTGGTCCAGATCCCCTGCATCGAGCGCAACGCGATCGCGTCGGTGAAGGCGATCAACGCCGCTCGCCTGGCGATCAACGGCGACGGCAGTCACAAGGTCAGCCTCGACAAGGCGATCAAGACGATGCGCGACACGGGCCGCGACATGAAGACCAAGTACAAGGAGACCGCGCGTGGCGGTCTCGCCGTCAACGTCATCGAGTGCTGACCGGTCGGAAGGCCAGTGGGAACGGAGGACCGGGTGGCGGTGGCGACCCGCATCGACGGCAGGCGCGTGGCGGCCGAGGTCAAGGAGGAGCTCGCCGGACGGGTCCGGATCCTCCGGGCCCGCGGCGTACGCCCGGGACTCGGCACGATCCTCGTCGGCGACCACGCCGGCAGTCACGCCTACGTCGCCGGCAAGCACCGCGACTGTGCCGAGGTCGGCATCGCGTCCATCCGGGTCGAGCTCCCAGCGACCGCGTCGCAGGCGGAGGTCGAGGCGGCCGTGCGGTCGCTCAACGACGATCCCGGGTGCACGGGCTTCATCGTCCAGCTGCCCCTCCCGGCACACGTGGACATGCACCGGGTGCTCCAGCTGATCGATCCCGACAAGGACGCCGACGGACTGCACCCGACCAACCTCGGCAAGCTCGTGCTCGGCATGGACGGCCCGCTGCCGTGTACGCCGCGCGGGATCATCGAGCTGCTCCGGCAGCACGACGTACCGATCACCGGTGCGCGGTTCTGCGTGATCGGCTGCGGCATCACGGTAGGCCGCCCGCTCGGGCTGATGCTCACCCGTCCGACCGAGCACGCCACCGTGACGCTGTGCCACGAGGCCACCGTCGACGTCGCCGAGCACGCGCGGGCCTCCGACGTGGTCGTCGCCGCTGCCGGCGTCGCACATCTGGTGCGGCCCGACTGGATCAGCCCCGGGGCCACCGTCCTGTCCGTGGGCATCACCCGCACCATCGAGGGGATCCTCGGCGACGTGCACCCCGAGGTCGACGCGGTCGCCGGCAAGGTCAGCGGTGCCACCGGCGGCGTCGGCCCGATGACGCGCGCGATGTTGCTGACCAACATCGTCGAGATCGCCGAGCGTCGCGCCCGGCCGAGCGAGCGTGCGAGCTCTGCGATCAGGGCGGGAGGGCGGGTCGAGACCCGGTGACGTGCTTGGGCCCGCGCCCGCCGTCGTGGTCTCGACAAGTCGACCGACGGGTCGGCTGCTCGAAGTCTCGCCTCAGCCACTGCCTTGATCTGTGTTTGCGCGGACGTCCGCGCAATTCAGGATCGACTCCCTTCCCAGGCAGGCGGTCGGGACGGGCGCGTCAGCGGTGGGTGGCGAGCCGTCCGAGAAGCTCGGCGCGCCACTTCTCCGTCTCTGCGACCTGGTTGAACGTGAACACGTGCACACCCTCGAGGCCGAACTCGGGGGCACCGAGCTCGCCGGCGCACTTCTGCAGGAACTTCTCGCCGGTGAAGCCGCCGGGTGCGGCGAGCCTGGCGAAGGTGCCCTTGTGCTTGACCAGGAAGCGGGTCGACTCGCCGACCCCGATCTTGCCCGCCATCGCGACCAGCTTGGTCCGGTCGACGGGGCCGGGGACACCGAGGAGCAGAGGCAGGGTGATGCCGCGAGCGCGCATGCGGCGTACCCAGTTGGACAGGACCGCGGGGTCGAACGTCAGGTTGCTGACGACGTGGGTGGCGTAGCGCCGCTTGTCCCACATCGACTGGATGGTCAGGTCGTCGGCGATGGTGGGGTGAGACTCTGGGTAGCCGGTGATTCCGACATGGGTGAACGGGTTGCCCAGGGCGGCGAGCTCCTCGAGGAGGCTGAGCGCATCGGGGTAGGCGCCCGGGGGGTCGGCGTCGCCGCCGGGCACGAAGACCCGGGTGATGCCCTTGCCGGTCAGGCGGTCGCAGACCTCGGCCAGCTCGCCCTTGTCGCGCACCATCCGGGCCGCCAGGTGCGGGATCACGGCGTACCCGTGCCCGGTGAGGCGCTCGGTGAGGTCGAGGGTCGGCTCGAGCCCCTTGCTCGGTGACGCGGTGACGGTGATGGTCCGTTCGACAGGGACGTGCTCGAGGAGCTTGTCCTCGATCGTGGGCGTCGGCAGCACCTCGTAGCGGGTGTTCTGCAGGAGCCTGACCGTCGTGTCAGAGACCGCCGTCTTGTTGCGCATGATGCTTCCTATTCCGTAATACGCACAACGTATGTCGCGAGTGTAGGCCCACCCGCCCGCCCAGGTCACCCCTGGGAGGGGCGATCTCGGATGATGTGAGTGACGGTTCAGCGCCTGGGCACCCCATCGGTGTCACCCGTCTGCGCACCGGCGCCCGCGTCAGCGATGCTCCGGTGACCCCCCGCTGTCGTCGAGCCGTACCCGGTCGGGCTGGAAACCGTGGTCGATGCCCCACAGGATCGCCCGTGACCGAGTGGTGACGCCGATCTTGCGGTAGGCGGACCGGATGTAGGACTTGATGGAGTTGATCGACAGCATCGTGGTCTCGACGATGTCGTTGTTGGAGTAGCCCTGCGTGACTAACGACAGCACCTCCGACTCCCGTGCGGTCAGGCCCTCCTCGCGGCCCGGCCAGTCACCGCCGACCAACGGACCGTGCCCGGAGTCCTGCCGCCGGACGGGTTCGTCGGCGTGGATGCGCTCCAGCGCGGTGACCAGGTCGGCGGCCGCGAGCCGCTTGCTGACGTACGCCGCGATGCCGGGCGGCTGACCGCTCCCCGCCGACGGGTCGTCGGCGCCCCAGGTGTAGACCACGACCTTGCCGACCCTCGGGTCCCGCACCAGACGGGCGATGCGTTCCCGGTCGCGGAAGCTCTGGGCGAAGGTGTCGAACAGAGCGATGTCGACCCGAGCAGCGGGATCGGTGCCGGCATCCAGCTCGACCACCTCGATCCGGTCGCTGTAGGAGCGCAGCATCGAGGCGAGGCCGCGGACGACGACCTCGTAGTCGTTGACGATCGCGAGTCGGATGGTCACGGCCCGAACTGTAGGCCGTGAGGTGTCCCCCCCGTGCTCACCTGTTGGGGTGTATCGCGGCGCCCGGGGTACCGGAAGGGTCCGACGTGTCTACCTCACACAGACACAGAGACTGCCACAGTGACTGACAGAGAGAGGAGTGGTTCCGTCATGGTCATCCTCGGTCTGATCCTGCTCATCATCGGCCTGATCGCGTCGATCTCGATCCTGTGGATCATCGGCCTGATCTTGATCGTCGTCGGGCTCGTCATGAACTTCGTTCCCGTCGGCGGCACCCGGCGGCGCTGGTACTAGCTGAAACCAGCCGGCTCGATAGCGGGCACGAGTCCAGTCGCCCGATCCTGCTGCGGCCCCTGCACCCGTGATGCGGGCGCCGCGGCGCCGCCGCCGTGCCCGGTGTGGGGCGTGGACCGGCTGTCGGCCGTTCGTCCTACAGTCGCCGGGTGAGTGTCCACCTGCACCGAGCGGTCCGCGCCGACGCGCTCGCCGACGGTCTGGGCCGGCTCCTGTCCGCACCGCTGCCCGACCCCTTCGCCAGCGAGCTGGTCGTCGTCCCTGCGCGCGGGATGGAGCGGTGGCTGAGCCAGCGACTCTCCCACGTGCTCGGTGCCGGGCCGTCGGGCGACGGCGTCTGCGCGGCGGTGGAGTTCCGGTCGCCGGGATCCCTGGTCTCAGAGATCACCGGCACCCGCGACGACGACCCCTGGGCCCCCGACGCCGTCGCCTGGCCCCTGCTCGAGATCCTCGACGCCTGTCTCGGCGAGTCGTGGGCCACCACCCTGGCGCGCCACCTCGGCCACGGGTTGGCGGGGGAGGAGGCCGATCTGCGGCTCGGCCGACGCTTCTCGGTCGCACGCCGGCTGGCCGGCCTGTTCGCGTCGTACGCCGGGCAGCGGCCGAGCCTGGTCGCCGACTGGTCGGCGGGGCGCGACACCGACGGCACGGGCCGCGCCATCGCCCGCGACCTGGCCTGGCAGCCGGAGCTCTGGCGCCGCCTCGTCGAGCGGGTCGGCGCACCGTCCCCGGTCGAGCGCCACCGGCACGTCATCGACCTGCTGCGCGAGGACCCCGAGGCGTTCGGCCTCCCGACCCGGCTGTCGCTGTTCGGGCACACCCGGCTGTCGGTGACCGAGATCGATCTGCTCGCCGCGGTGGGGGCCGAGCGCGAGGTCCACCTCTGGCTGCCCCATCCGTCTCCGGTCCTGTGGTCGGCGCTCGCCGGACGCCGCGGAGCGGTCGAGCGGGCCAGCGACGACAGCCACCAGGTGGTGCGCCATCCTCTCCTGTCGAGCCTCGGCCGTGACACCCGTGAGCTCCAACGGGCACTGGCCTCCGCGAAGCCCGCGACCGACGTCGAGGAGGACTCATCCGCCGCCCCCGACACCCTGCTGGGCTGGCTCCAGTCCGACCTCGCTGTGGACGAGCCGCGACCGACCGGCCGCGTGCTGGCGACCGGCGACCGGTCGGTGCAGGTGCACGCATGTCACGGCGTCGCCCGCCAGGTGGACGTGCTCCGCGAGGTGCTGCTCGGTCTCCTCGCCGACGACCCGACCCTCGAGCCTCGCGACGTCCTGGTGATGTGTCCCGACATCGACTCCTGTGCCCCGCTGATCGAGGCGGACTTCGGCCTCGGCGAGGCCGTCGGCGAGACGGGCCACCCCGCCCACCGGTTGCGGGTCCGTCTGGCAGACCGCTCCCCGATACAGACCAACCCTCTGCTCGCCGTCGCCCGGGCTCTCCTCGACATCGCCGGCGGCCGCGCCCCCGCCTCGCAGGTCCTCGACCTCGCCCGGGCCGAGCCGGTACGCCGCCGCTTCGGGTTCAGCGACGACGACCTCGAGCAGCTCGACACCTGGGCGCGCGAGTCCGGTGTCCGCTGGGCCTTCGACGCCGCACACCGCGCCGAGTTCGGCCTGGAGGCCTACGTCGCGAACACCTGGGAGTTCGGGCTCGACCGCCTCCTCACCGGCGTGGCGCTCTCCGACGACTCGTCCACGTGGCTCGACCGGGCCCTGCCGCTCGATGACGTGGGCAGCGCCCAGGTCGACCTCGTCGGCCGCCTCGCCGAGTACGTCGACCGGTTGCGCGTCGCGACCGACCGGCTCACCGGCACCCATCCGCTCGCGCACTGGCTCGAGGCCATCGACGACGGCGTCGCCTCCCTGACCGCGGTGTCGCCGGTCGACGGGTGGCAGCCGGGGCAGGTGCAGCGCGAGCTCGGCCGGGTACGCCGCGCGGCCGCCGACCTCGGCCGGCTCGACCTCCGGCTCCCGGACGTCCGCGCACTGCTGTCCGACCGTCTGGCCGGCCGCCCGACCCGGGCCAACTTCCGCACCGGCACCCTGACCGTGTGCACGATGGTGCCGATGAGGTCGGTCCCCCACCGGGTGGTCTGTCTGCTCGGTCTCGACGACGGGGTGTTCCCACGCCAGGGCTCGGTCGACGGTGACGACGTACTCGCCCGCGACCCCATGACCGGCGAGCGCGACCTCCGCAGTGAGGACCGGCAGCTGCTCCTCGATGCGATCCTCGCCGCGACCCAGACCCTGGTCATCACCTACACCGGTGCCAACGAGTTCTCCGGCCAGCCGCGACCGCCCGCCGTACCCCTCGGTGAGCTGCTCGACGCCCTCGACCTCACCGCGTCCACCGGAGACGGCCGTTCGGTGTCCGAGGCCGTCACGGTCCGTCACCCGTTGCAGCCCTTCGACGCCAGGAACGTCTCGCCCGGCGGGCTCATCGACGGCACGACGTTCTCCTTCGACACCGCGGCCGCGGCCGGTGCGCGGGCGGCGGCCGGATCGCGGAGCGAGCCCGTGCCGTTCCTCGACGTCCCGCTCCCGCCTGCTCCCGTCGACGACGTGTCCCTGGCCGACCTGGTCCGCTTCTGGACCGATCCGATCCGGGGCTTCCTCGGGCGTGACGGCGTCGACGTCGCGCTGCCCGCCGACGACGACCAGCCCGAGGACGCCCTGCCCGTCGAGATCGACAGCCTCGCCCAGTGGGCCGTCGGCGACCGGGTGCTCACCGACCTGTTGGCCGGGCTCGACCCGACTGTGGTGAAGCAACGCGAGTGGCGGCGTGGTGAGCTGCCTCCGGGACAGCTCGGATGGCGGATGCTGGGCCAGATCGTCGACCGTGCTGGTCCCTTGCGGGCCGCGGCAGCCGACCTGAGGAGTGCGCCGCCGGAGGCCGTCGACATCGCTGTCGATCTCGGTGACGGGCGTCGTCTGGTGGGCACGGTGCCGGAGGTGTACGGCGATCGGCTGGTGCCGGTCTCCTACTCCCGGCTCGGCGCCAAGCACCGCATCGCCTCGTGGGTCCGGCTGCTCGCCCTCGCGGCGTCCGACGACGACCACAACTGGACCGCCCACACCATCGGTCGGCCCCACAGCCGCTCACGCGACGCCGTCGCAACCTCGGTGCTCGGGCCGCTCGACCACACGGCGGTCGACGTACTGCGTGGCCTGGTCGTGCTGCGCGATCGAGGACTTCGAGCCCCACTGCCGCTCCCGCTCAAGGCGTCGCTCGGCTACGCCCGTGCGCGCCGAGCCCGTGCGGACGTGCCCGACGCGCTCCGGAAGGCGGGCTACGACTGGCGCGACTCGGCGTTCCCCGGCGAACAGTCGGAGCCGGCGGTGCTGAAGATCTGGGGCCGCCTCGAGGAACCCCCCGAGCTCCGCGACCCGCCCTTCGTCGGCGAGGAGTTCTCCGGTGAGACCGGTCGTTTCGGCGCCCTCGCCATGCGGGTGTGGAGTCCGTTGATCGAGGCCGAGCAGGGCAGCTGGTGAGCCTGCGGGTGAAGTCCTTCGACCTCGCCGGTCCGCTCCCGACCGGCACCACGCTGCTCGAGGCGAGCGCCGGCACCGGCAAGACGTTCACGGTCGCCGCGCTCGTCGCCCGCTACGTCGCGGAGCAGGGCGTCCCGCTCGACCAGCTGCTCGTGATCACGTTCGGCCGGGCCGCCAGCCAGGAGCTGCGCGAGCGGGTCCGCGACCAGCTGGTGCAGGCCGAGCGCGCGCTTGCGGACCCCGAGACCGCCGACCGCACTCACCCCGTGACCGCGCGACTCCTCGACGCCGACGAGGCGGAGGTCGGACTGCGCCATGCGCGCCTTCGCGACGCGCTCGCGTCGTTCGACGCCGCGACGATCGCCACGACCCACCAGTTCTGCCAGACCGTGCTGCGCTCGCTCGGCGTCGCAGGAGACACCGACACCGGCGCCGCCCTCGTCGACTCCCTCGAAGAGGTGGTCGTCGAGGTGGTCGACGACGTGTACCTCCGCTGCTTCGGAGGGCTGACCACGGACCCGCCGTTCGGCCGGGCGACGGCGCTCACGCTGGCGCGCACGGTCGTCGGCGACGCCCATGCCGAGCTGGCCTCGGCCGGGAAGCACGACGGCGATGCCGCCGATTCCGAGGCGGGGGCCCGGGTCGCCTTCGCGCGCGAGGTTCGGGCCGAGGTGGACCGCCGCAAGCGACGGCTCGGCATCCTGTCGTACGACGACCTCCTCGGCCGGCTCGCCGGCGCGCTCGACTCCGACGACGCCCCCGCCCGGGAGCGGATGCGACAACGCTGGAAGATCGTGCTGGTCGACGAGTTCCAGGACACCGACCCGAAGCAGTGGGAGGTGCTCGACCGAGCGTTCAGCGGGCACGCGACGATGGTGCTGATCGGTGACCCGAAGCAGGCGATCTACGCGTTCCGCGGAGGAGACGTCGTCACCTACCTCGCGGCGGCCGGCACGGCGACGACGCGGGCCACGCTCGACACCAACCGCCGCAGCGACGCCGACCTCGTCGGACGCCTGCAGGTCGTGCTGCGCGGTGCCGCGCTCGGCGACCCGCGCATCGTCGTACGTGACGTCACCGCGGAGCACCGCGGATCGCGTCTCGAGGGTGCGCCGTCCCCCGCGCCGTTCCGGGTCCGTCAGGTGGAGCGACGGGGGTTCCGGCTCTCGCGAGGCCTGATCCGGGTCGACGACGCTCGACGCCACATCGCCTCCGACTGTGCCGCGGACATCGCCACCCTGCTCGCCTCCGACGCGACCTGGGACGGCGAGCCGATCCGGGCCAGACACGTCGCGGTCCTCGTCGGCGAGTGGTCCCACGCCGAGCTGGTCCGAGCCGAGCTCGCTCGTCGCGGCATCCCGGCCGTCGTGGGCGGCGGCACCAAGCTCCTCGTCTCGCCCGCGGGCGACCAGTGGCTCACCCTGCTCGAGGCACTCGAGCAGCCGCATCGGTCGGGCCGGGTCCGCGCGGCCGCACTCACGGCGTTCGTCGGGTCCACCCTGTCCGGGCTCGACGCCGGTGGTGACGAGCTCACCGACGCGCTGGCCGACCGGCTCCGCGGGTGGGCGCTCCTTCTGCGCGCCCGCGGTGTGGCGGCATTGTTCGAGGCCACCGAGGAGCGCGGTCTGAGCGCGCGAGTCCTCGGCACGCTCGGCGGTGAGCGACTGCTGACCGATCTGCGCCACCTCGCCCAGACGCTGCACGAGACCGCACGCCGCGAGTCGCTCGGGCTGACCGGGTTGCTGGAGTGGCTTCGGTCGGAGCGCGAGAACGCCGCCTCCGAGCGGGTCCGCCGTCTCGACAGCGACGCCGCCGCGGTCCAGATCACGACGGTCCACCAGAGCAAGGGCTTGCAGTACCCCGTCGTCCACCTGCCCTTCGTCTCGATGCGGTTCGTCCGGTCCGTCGACGTCGCGCGCTACCACGACGAGCGCGGCAAGCGGATGGTCGACGTGTCCGGCGCCGGCCCGGAGTGGTCCGGCCACGAGCAGGCGCACCTGGCCGAGGAGGCGGGGGAGGAGCTGCGCGACCTCTACGTCGCGCTCACCCGGGCGCAGTCGCAGGTCGTCACCTGGTGGGCACCTACCGCCAACACCCAGCACGGCGGGCTGCATCGGCTGCTCTTCGGTCGGCAGCCCGGTCAGGCCGAGGTGCCCGCCAGTCAGCCGGTCAAGGACGATGAGTACGCCGCCCGGGTCCTCGGACTGCTTCACGACCTCGGCGGCCCCGTGCCTGAGGTCTCGGTGCCTTCGGGGGCGACGCCGCTGGTGCCCGCCGCAGCGGTCGGCGACCTGGCCGCCCGGGTCTTCGACCGGTACGTCGACACCGAGTGGCGACGTACCTCCTACTCCGGCCTGATCCGGGTGCAGGAGCAGCCGGCGGGCGTCGGCTCGGAGCCCGAGCGAGAACACTGGGATCCGACGGAGTCGGAGCCCAGTGGTCGCAGCGAGACCGAAGCGAGCTTGCTCGCGAGGCGGTCTGACATCAGCCCGCCCGATCCGACGGAGTCGGAGCCCAGTGGTCGCAGCGAGACCGAAGCGAGCTTGCTCGCGAGGCGGTCTGACATCAGCCCGCCCGATCCGACGGAGTCGGAGCCCAGTGGTCGCAGCGAGACCGA
>JAICSC010000110.1 GCA_025937085.1 Nocardioides sp. | reverse complement strand
ACGTCGACCGGCCAGTCGTGGCGGGCCACGACCGCGGCAGCCGGCTGGGCCAGGGCCCCGCAGGCGACGAGGGCGACCCGCGCACCAGCTCGGGCCCCGTCACGGCGAGCCCTGTCACGGCGGGCCCTGTCACGGCGGGCCCTGTCACTGCCGGCCCCGTCATTGGGGGAAGGCAAGGAGGTCGACGAACCGGTCGTTGAAGTCCGGGCGGTCGGAGAGCTCGACATAGGTCACCTCCTCCAGCAGGGCCAGGGCTCCGGTGCGCTCGCGGACGGACAGCAGCGCCATCTTGGCGCCCTCGCCGGCGACGTTGCCGGCCGGGACGATGCGCAGCACGGGCAGCTTCGGCACCAGCCCGATCCGGACCGCCGAGGCGGCCGAGAGGTAGCTCCCGAACGAGCCGGCGAGCAGCACCTGCTGGACGTCGCGGTGCTCGAGGCCGAGCTCCTCCATCAGCAGGGTCCAGCCGGTCGAGATCGCGGCCTTGGCGAACTGAAGCTCGCGCACGTCGCGCTGGGACAGGAAGACACCCTCGGCCGGGTCGGCGTCCACGCTGTCGCGATGGAGCACGAAGACCCGCTCCTGGCCGATGTAGGTCAGCCGGTCGGCCAGGCCGGGGGCGAGCTCCTTGGCCACCTCGTCGGCGACGAAGCGGCCGCTGCCGTCGAGCAGCCCGACCTTCACCAGCTCAGCCACCGCGTCGACCAGACCGGAGCCGCAGAGGCCGCGCGGCGGCACGTCACCGATCACGCTGAGCTCGACATCGGAACCTTCGGGCTCGAGCTTGACCACCTCGATCGCGCCGTCGGCCGCGCGCATGCCGCACCGGATCGCCCCACCTTCGAACGCCGGGCCTGCGGGCGCCGCGGTCGAGAGGATCCGCTCGCCGTCGCTCAGCACGATCTCGCAGTTGGTGCCGACGTCGATGAAGAGGCGGACCCGCTTGTCGCGGTCCATCCCGGTGGCGAGCATGCCCGCGACGATGTCGCCACCGACGTACGCACCGAGGGCCGGGAAGAGCGCGAGCCGAGCGCCGGGGTGGAGCGCGAGGCCGACCTCGGCGGCGAGCACCACCGGCGGCGTCGCCGTGGTCTGGATGAACGGCGCGACGCCGAGCGGCTCGGGGTCGATCCCGAGCGCCAGCGAGGTCATCGTGGCGTTGCCGGCGAGCGCGGCCTCGTACACGTGCTGCGGCTCGACCCCACCCTCCCGACAGACCTGCTCGGCGAGGGTCGACAGGGTCTGCGCAGCGGCGTCCTGCAGCCGGCCGAGCGCCGCGGGGTCGAGCATGGTCGCGCTGATCCGCGAGATCACGTCGCCGCCGAACGGCTGCTGCTTGTTGAGCATCGAGGCCACGGCGACCGGGGTCCCGGTGACCAGGTCGAGCAGTGTCGCCACGACCGTGGTGGTGCCGAGGTCGAAGGCGATGGCGTACCGCACCCCGGTGGTGTCGCCGGGCTCGACGTCGATGAGCGTCTGGTCGACGACGACCGCGGTGACCTTGAAGTCGGACTGCCGCAGTACGCCGGGCAGCCGGCGCAACGCGTAAAGGTCCGGCGACGGCTCGAGGTCGTCGATCGCGTCCAGCAGCCGGACCAGGTCGGGCCGCTGGTCCTCGAGGGTCGGCTCCGTGAGCTCGACGTACCTCTTCTGGACCGCGGGCCGCAGGATGACCTGCCGCCCGACCCCGACGGTCGCGGCCTTCGGTCGGGTCGTCAGCGGGGGTACGACGACCTCGTGGTCGCGCGTGGCCTGCACCAGGCAGGCGAGCCGCCAGCCGGCCTCCAGCTCCGCGGGCGTGAACGTACGGGTGTCGTGACGGGTGACCGCCGTCGCCGGCGACACGCGCACCTTGCACTTGTGGCAGGTGCCGTGGCCACCGCAGGTGGAGTCGATGGCGATGCCGTTCCACGACGCGGAGTCGAAGACGCTGACGCCCGGCGGGACCCGTACCTGCTTCTGAGCCGGCGGCGCCTCCTTGTCCTCGACGGTGAAGGACAGCTGGACCCGCCCGGTGCCGTCGTGGGCGACCGGCTCGGCGCCGGACGGCGCGAGCAGACCCTCGCGTCGGAACGCCTCGAGGGGGTACTCCGGCAGCTCCCGCTCGCCGGGGTCCGGCGGTGGGTTCATGCCGGTCCCCCCGGCGTTGTCCGTCGCTCCAACCGCGCCCCGGACGGAGAACGCCGTGGGGTGCTCATGCCGTTGCGGCCTGCTTCGCCCGGTGGGCCGAGATCCAGGCCGTGCCCCAGTCGTCGTGGTCGAGGAACACGTCGGCGGCCTTGACCGCGTCGACGATCTGCGGCGTGCGGGCGTCCATGATCGCGCTGGTGAGCCCGCTGGTCATCGCCATCGGCAGCCAGACGGAGTTCAGCGTGTGCCGGTCCGGCATACCGAAGGAGACGTTGGACGCGCCGCAGGTCATGTTCACGCCGAACCGGTCGCGGATGCGCCGCATGGTCTCCATCGTCACCAGGGACGTCGTGGTGTCGGCGCCGATCGGCATGGCCAGCGGGTCGATCACGATGTCGGCGGCGTCGAGGCCGTACTCCTCGGTGGCCACCCGGATGATCTTCTCGGTCAGCACGAGACGCTTGTCGGCCTCCATCGGGATCTCGTCGTGGTCGTTCGGCAGGGCGATGATGGCCGCGTCGTGCCGCTTGACCAGCGGAAGGATCGCGGCCAGCCGCTCGTCCTCGGCGGTCACCGAGTTGACCAGGGCCCGCCCCTGGTAGACGGACAGGCCCACCTCGAGCGCCTCGACGACCGAGGAGTCGATGCAGATCGGGAGGTCGGTCAGGCTCTGCACCATCGTGATCGCCCTGCCGAGCAGGTCGGGCTCGTCGGTGAGCGGGACGCCCATGTTCACGTCGAGGACGTCGGCTCCGCCCTCGACCTGGGCCTTGACGTCGCGCTCGATGGCCGACAGGTCACCGGCCCGGAGCTGCTCCTGGAAGATCCGCCGACCGGTCGGGTTGATCCGTTCGCCGATGATGCAGAAGCGGTGGCCGTGTCCGAGCACGACCTCCTTGCTGGCGCTGCGGAGCCGAGTCTCCTTGGGCGTGGCGCTCATGCGGTCACCTTCGCGCGGCGCTGGGTGAGGAGGTCCTTGGCCTTCTTCACCGTCGCGGAGGCGTCGGCGGCGTACCCGTCGGCACCCACGGCGTCGGCGTACTCCTGGGTGACCGGGGCGCCTCCGACCATCACGACGACGGACTCGCGCAGCCCGGCCTTCTCCAGCGCGTTGATGTTGGCCTTGAACATCGGCATGGTCGTGGTCAGGAACGCCGAGAACCCGACGATGTCGGGCTGGTGCTCCTCGATCGCGGAGACGAACTTCTCCGGCGCGACCTGGACACCGAGGTCGATCACCTCGAAGCCGGCGCCCTCGAGCATGATGTTGACCAGGTTCTTGCCGATGTCGTGAACGTCGCCCTTGACCGTGCCCATCACGAACTTGCCGACGGTCTCGACGCCGGTCTCGGCCAGCAGCGGCCGCAGCCGCTCCATGGCGCCGGCCATCGCCCGGCCCGCGATCAGCATCTCGGGCACGAAGAAGTCCCCACGCTCGAACCGGGCGCCGACCTCCTCCAGCGAGGGGATGAGCGCGTCGAACAACAGGGTCTGGGGCTCCATGCCGAGCTCCAGGCCGGCCTCCGTGAGCTCGAGGACGCGAGGGGCGTTGCCGACCAACGTCTCGTCGTACAGGCCTTGGAGGATCTCTTCGGGACTGGTCATGCAACGCCTTCTTTCTTCACGTGGGTGTCGCTGTGCTGCACCGCCGCCACCTCGGCCGCGCGGGAGATGAGGGACCGGCCGAGCTCGTCGATCCGGCCGTCGAGCCGGCTGGTCGGTCCGGAGATGCCGAGCGCCGCGACCACGTCGTCGTGCACGCCGTGCACCGGTACGGCGATCCCGGTCAGGCCCTCCTCGAGCTCGTCGACGGTCACCGCGTATCCGCGCCGGCGGGCGGCGGCTCCGTCCCGCTCGAGTGCGGCCTTGGTGGTCAGCGTCTGAGCGGTGAGCTTCTCGAGACGGGCGTCGGGGAGGTCGAGCAGCCCCCAGGCGAGGAACACCTTGCCGAGGGCGGAGGTGTGCACGGGGACGTCGACCTGCGTCCAGTCCCGGGTGCCGAGCAGGTAGCGCGAGTTGACCTGGGCCACCTGAACCACCTGGTCGCCGCGGAGCACCGACAGGTGCACCGTCTCCTGGGTGTCGCTGCCGACCCGCTCCATCACCGGGCGAGCGAGGCGGACCAGCTGCTCCCACGGGTCGTGCGCGGCGGCGTACAGCCAGAACAGGCTGCCGGCGACGTAGCCGCCGTTGTCGTCTCGTTCGAGCAGCCCGCCGCGCTCGAGGGCAGCGAGCATCCGGGAGGTCGTGGACTTCGCCAGTCCCGACGCCTCCTGGAGGTCGGCGAACGACAGTGGCTCGTCGGCCTCGACCACCATCGACGCGAGCTGCACGGCGCGGTCCAGTGCCTGCGTGCCGCTGCTGGGCTGCTCGGTCACCGAGAACTCTCCTCGCTCAGTCATTTCTGGTGGGGGTCTTTCGGGATGGTTCCATGATGTGGAACTGTGGTCCCACATCATGAGGTTAGACAGGAGGCACGATGTTCCGCAACCGGATGCCCCGTTACGAGGTGCTTTCCGAGGACGCGATGGCGACCCTCGACCAGGGCTGGCGTCGGCTGATGTCCGAGATCGGCGTGGAGTTCATGGACGACCGGGCGCTCGACCTGTTCCGGAAGGCGGGGCAGAAGGTGGAGGACCGCACCGTCTTCCTCGACCCCGACTTCGTCCTCGAGCAGGTCGCGAAGGCGCCCCGCGAGTTCGATCTCCAGGCGCGCAACCCCGAGCACAGCGTGCACATCGGCGGTGACGCGATGGCCTTCGGCGCGGTCTACGGCCCGCCGTTCGTCCGTCAGGGCGACGTACGCCGCGACGGCACGATGGAAGACTTCCGGAACTTCGCCCGGCTGGCCCAGTCCTTCTCGGTGCTCGACAGCGCCGGCGGCGTGGTCACCGAGCCGAACGACACCCCGCTCGACAGCCGCCACCTCGACATGGTCTACGCGCTGCAGACGCTGACCGACAAGCTCTACATGGGCAACGTCGTCAGCGGCACCAACGCCGCCGACACGATCGCGATGACCGAGATCCTGTTCGGCTCCCGCGAGGCGATCGAGGAGACACCGGCCATCATCTCGCTGATCAACTGCAACAGCCCGCTGCGCTGGGACGACCGGATGCTCGAGGCGCAGTTCGAGTACTCCGCCGCAAACCAGCCGGTCGTGCTGACACCCTTCATCCTGATGGGCGCCATGTCGCCGGTGACCATCCCGGCCGCCCTCGTGCAGCAGATCACCGAGGCCCTGTCGGGCATCGCGCTCTCCCAGCTGATCCGGCCGGGCACCCCCGTGGTGTTCGGCTCGTTCCTCTCCAACATCGACATGCAGTCCGGCTCGCCCACCTTCGGTACGCCGGAGTCCGGGATCGGCCTGCTGTGCACCGGGCAGATCGCGCGACACTTCAACCTGCCGTTCCGCACCGGTGGCGGACTGACGTCGTCCCAGGTGCCCGACGCACAGGCCGGCTACGAGGCGTTGATGACCCTGATGCCGACGTTCCTGGCCGGCGCCAACTGGGTGATGCACTCGGCCGGGTGGCTCGAGGGTGGGCTGGTCGCCGGCTTCGAGAAGTTCATCATCGACGTAGAGCTCGTGCAGATGCTCCAGCACGAGTTCACCCCGCTGGAGATCGACGAGGCGTCGATGGCGTTCGACGCCCATCAGGAGGTCGGCCACGGCGGCCACTTCCTCGGTGCCCAGCACACCATGGAGCGCTTCCGCACCTGCTTCTACCGGCCGTTCCTGTCCTCCTCGGAGAACTACGAGCGGTGGATGCGCAACGGCGCCAAGGACACCGCCACCCGAGCCGGCGAGATCTACAAGCAGAAGCTGGAGGAGTACGAGCCGCCGCCGCTCGACGACGCGATCCGCGAGGAGCTCGAGGCCTACGTGACCCGCCGCCGCACCGAGCTCGGTGACTGAGGGGACTGAGAGGAGACACGACCTATGACCACCGCCACCGTCGAGCCCCTGGGCGACTACGTCCTCACCCTGGCCTGCGTCGACCAGCCCGGCATCGTGCACGCCGTGACGTCGTTCCTCATCGAGAACGGCGGCAACATCCGCGAGAGCCAGCAGTTCGGCGACCGCGAGAGTGGCCGCTTCTTCATGCGGATCGACTTCGAGACCGTGCAGGCGACCGACGCCGACACCCTGCGGACGGCGTTCACCGCGACCGCCGAGCGGTTCGCGATGAGCTACGAGCTCTGGGCCGCGCACGCGCCGTACCGCACGCTGATCATGGTGTCCAAGCAGCTGCACTGCCTCAACGACCTGCTGTTCCGCACCACCACCGGCGATCTGCAGATCGAGGTGCCCCTCGTCGTGTCCAACCACCGCGACGCGGAGCCGCTGGTGCGGTCGCACGGCATCGAGTTCCACCACATTCCGGTCACGCCGGACACCAAGGCCGCGGCTGAGGCGGAGCTGATGGGGCTGGTCGACGACCTCGGCATCCACCTGGTCGTGCTGGCCCGCTACATGCAGATCCTCTCCGACGACCTCTGCCGGCAGCTCAGCGGCCGGGCGATCAACATCCACCACTCGTTCCTGCCGAGCTTCAAGGGCGCCAAGCCCTACCACCAGGCCCACGAACGAGGCGTCAAGCTCGTCGGCGCGACCGCGCACTACGTCACCGCGGACCTCGACGAGGGACCGATCATCGAGCAGGACGTCACCCGGGTCGACCACACCCTGAGCGCCGACCAGCTGGTCACGGCGGGACGCGACGTCGAGGCGCAGGTGCTGTCCCGGGCCGTCCGCTGGCACTCGCAGACGAGGATCCTGTCCAACGGCAGCCGGACCGTCGTGTTCCGCTGACCGCCGGAACAGAGCGCCGGGACAGTACGCCGCACAGTACGACGCGGCGCGGTTGTTGCGTGTCGAGGGACAGGTCGCGCGATGCGCAACTCATCACCTAGGCTGCGCGCATGTCCGCGGTGCAGGAGACCCCCTCGACGGGGACATCCGCCGAGAACGGCGGCACGGCGCCGGTCCAGTCCGTCGACCGGGCCCTGACCATCCTCGAGCTGCTGGCCCGCGGCGGCGAGTCCAGCGTCACCGACATCGCCGCCGGGCTCGGCGTTCACAAGTCCACGGCGTTCCGGCTGCTGGCCACGCTGGAGTCGCACCGGCTCGTCGAGCAGATCAACGACCGCGGTCGCTACCGGCTCGGCGTCGGCAACCTGCGGCTCGCCGGGGCGACCACGGCCCGGCTGGACGTGGTCAGCGAGGCCCGCCCGGTGACCCGTCAGCTCGCGGCCGACACCGGCGAGACGGTCAACATCACGGTGCTCTCCGACGAGTCCGCGCTCTACCTCGACCAGGCCGCCGGCTCCTCGGCCCTGCAGTCGCACAACTGGGTCGGCCAGCGCATCCCGCTGCACGCCACCAGCAACGGCAAGATCCTGCTCAGCGAGCTCTCCGACGCGGAGCTCGCCGCCGCGGTGCCCCACCTCCCGCACTACACCGACCACACGATCACCTCACGCAGCGAGCTGGTGGAGCAGTTGGCGGAGGTACGCCGGCTCGGCTACGCCGTGGCGGTCGACGAGCTCGAGATGGGGCTGACCGCGGCAGCCGCCCCGATCCGCAGCGCCCATGGCGACATCATCGCCTCGATGAGCATCTCCGGCCCGACGTTCCGACTCACCCGCGACCGGCTCGACGAGACCGTGCCGATGGTGGTCGAGGCCGCGCTGGAGGTGTCGCACCGCCTCGGCTGGGGTCGGCGCGGCTGACCCGGTGCCCGATGGCGCGTCCTGCGGGCCTACGGTGATAGGTCTCAATCTGGACGTGACCCTTGACGTGTGGCACAGGTCACCTATTCTCCCGTCATATGGATCGTTGCGGCATGAGCATCGAGTTGCAGATCGCGCAACGCGAGGCGACGTCGTGAGGAGGGGAATGGGCCGCGCAGATGCCTGACCTCTACGTCGACGGGGCCTGGACCGCGGCCTCGGCCGGTGGCCTGCGGCCGATCCACTGTCCGGCCGACGGGACGCTCGTGGCCGAGGTGGACGAGGCGACCGCCGCCGACACCGACCGCGCCATCGCCGCGGCGTACAGCGCCTTCCACGAGGGATCGTGGCCCGAGACCTCCGCCCGCGAGCGGGGTGACCTGCTGCTCCGCACCGCCGACCTCTTGGAGCGCGACACCGAGGTCGTGGCCCTCGCCGAGTCGCAGGACACCGGCAAGCGCCTGGTCGAGAGCCGGTACGACGTGGCGGACGTGGTCGCGGTCCTGCGCTACTACGGCCGAGTCGCGGCCGAAGACGCAGGGCGCGTGGTCGACACCGGCAACCCCGACGTGGTCAGCCGCATCGTCCACGAGCCGGTGGGCGTGTGCGGCCTGATCGCCCCGTGGAACTACCCGCTGCTGCAGGCCTCCTGGAAGGTCGCGCCCTGCCTGGCCGCGGGCAACACGTTCGTGCTCAAGCCCAGCGAGCTCACACCCCACACCTCGATCCACCTGATGCGGCTGCTCGATGAGGCCGGGCTCCCGGCCGGCGTCGGCAACCTCGTGCTCGGCGCCGGGCCCGAGGTGGGTGCGCCCCTGGCCAGTGACCCTCGGGTCGATCTGGTCTCGTTCACCGGAGGCGTGCAGACCGGCCGTGTGCTGATGGCCGCGGCGTCGGCCACGGTGAAGCGGGTCGCCCTCGAGCTCGGCGGCAAGAACCCCAACATCGTCTTCGCGGACGCCGACGTCGACGTCGCGCTCGACTACGCGCTGACCGCGGTCTTCCTGCACTCCGGACAGGTCTGCTCCGCCGGCGCAAGGCTCCTGGTCGAGGAGTCGCTGCACGACCGGTTCGTCGACGCACTCGTCGAGAGGGCCCAGACGATCCGGCTCGGCGGTCCGATGGACGAGAAGGCCGAGACCGGTGCACTGATCAGCGCCGCCCACCGCGAGAAGGTCGCGGCGTACGTCGCGGCCGGCCTCGCCGAGGGCGCCGTGCTCCGCTGCGGCGGCTCGGCCCCGGACGACCCGGCCCTCGCCGAGGGCTTCTACTACCTGCCGACGGTGCTCGACGGTTGCACCAGCGACATGAGCGTCACCCAGAACGAGTCCTTCGGCCCGGTGCTCACCGTCGAGACCTTCACCGGCGAGGACGAGGCGGTTGCGATCGCCAACGACAGCAGCTACGGCCTCGCCGGCGCGGTCTGGACCCAGGACGCCGGCAAGGCGCAGCGCGTCGCCGCCCGGATGCGGATGGGCACGGTCTGGATCAACGACTACCACCCCTACGTCCCCCAGGCCGAGTGGGGCGGCTACAAGCAGTCGGGGTTCGGCCGCGAGCTCGGCGAGGCGGGCCTCGCCGAGTACCGCGAGACCAAGCACGTCTGGCACAACATCCGCCCTGCCGAGCAGCGGTGGTTCGACGGCTCCACGACCAGTGGGGCCGGGGGCGGGTGACGTCATGACGGAGCGGTACGACGTGGTGATCGTGGGCGGCGGCTCGGCCGGGTGTGCCCTGGCCAACCGGCTCTCCGCCGATCCCGGCACCCGGGTCCTCGTCCTGGAGGCCGGGCGCTCCGACTTCCGGATCGACCCCTTCGTCCACATGCCGGCCGCCCTGACCATCCCGATCGGGAACCGGCTCTACGACTGGAAGTACGAGTCCGATCCCGAGCCGAACATGAACGGACGCCGCATCTACCACGCCCGCGGCAAGGTGCTCGGCGGCTCCAGCAGCATCAACGGGATGATCTTCCAGCGCGGCAACCCGCTCGACTACGAGCGCTGGGCGGCCGAGCCGGGGATGAAGGAGTGGGACTACGCCCACTGCCTGCCGTACTTCAAGCGGATGGAGACCCTGCTCCTCCCCGACGGCAGCAACGGCGCAGACGCCTGGCGTGGCGGCGACGGCCCGCTGGTCCTGGAGCGTGGT
>JAICSC010000319.1 GCA_025937085.1 Nocardioides sp. | reverse complement strand
GCCCCGGCGCAGAGCACGAGCTGGACGTCGTGCGGCAGCTCGCGGCACGCCTTGAGGAACAGGGGCAGTCCCTTCTGCCGCGTGATCCGCCCCACGAACACCACCGACGCCCGGTCCGGGTCGACCCCGTGCGACCGGACGCGGTCGGGGTCGTCGACGGGCGACCACGACTCGGTGTCGATGCCGTTGTGCACGACGTGGACCCGGCCGGGGTCGATGTCGGGGTAGGCGTGCAGCACGTCGTCGCGCATCGCGGCCGACACGGCGATCACCGCCGACGCGCCGAGGTACGCCGTGCGCTCGGCGAACGACGAGACGGCGTACCCGCCCCCGAGCTGCTCGGCCTTCCAGGGCCGGAGTGGCTCCAGGGAGTGGGCGGTGACGACGTGCGGGACGCCGTACAGCAGCCCGGCGAGGTGGCCGCCGAGGTTGGCGTACCAGGTGTGTGAGTGGACCAGCTCGGTCCCGTTGCAGCCGGCCGTGATGGTGAGGTCGACGCCGAGGGTCTGCAGGGCGGCGTTCGCCTCGGCGAGCTCCGGGAGGTCGGCGTACGACGAGACGCCCACCTCGTCCCGAGGCTCCCCGAACGCCTGCACGCGTACGTCGAGGTCGCCGAGCCGACGCAGTGCCCGCACCAGCTCCGCCACATGCACCCCGGCCCCGCCGTAGATCGCCGGCGGGTACTCCTTGGTCAGGATGTCGACGCGCACGCTCGGACGGTATCTCCCTGCGAGCGCCGACCGCAGCCGGCCGAGCCGGCGGGCTCTCCTCAACCCGCGGGCGAGTCGCTAGCGTGCACGACATGAGCGCCACCGGTCGCAAGCGGGTCCTGGCCATCGTCCTGGCCGGCGGGGAGGGGAAGCGGCTGATGCCGCTGACCGCGGACCGGGCGAAGCCGGCGGTGCCGTTCGCCGGGATCTACCGGCTGATCGACTTCGCGCTCTCCAACGTCGTCAACAGCGGCTACCTGCGCGTGGTCGTGCTGACGCAGTACAAGTCCCACTCGCTCGACCGTCACGTCACCACCACGTGGCGGATGTCGACGCTGCTCGGGAACTACGTCGCGCCGGTGCCCGCCCAGCAGCGGGTCGGCAAGCACTGGTACCTCGGCAGCGCGGACGCGATCTACCAGTCCCTGAACCTGATCCACGACGACCAGCCCGACATCGTCGTCGTGGTCGGAGCCGACCACGTGTACCGGATGGACTTCGCGCAGATGGTCGACCAGCACGTCGAGAGCGGGGCCTCCTGCACGGTGGCCGCGATCCGGCAGCCGATCTCGCTGGCCGACCAGTTCGGTGTCATCGACGTACACCCCGACAACCCGCGCAGCATCCGCGACTTCCTCGAGAAGCCGAAGGACCCCGCTGGCCTGCCCGACAGTCCCGACGAGGTGCTGGCCAGCATGGGCAACTACGTGTTCGACGCGCAGGCCCTGGTCGAGGCCGTCACCCGCGACTCCGACATGCAGGGCTCCAAGCACGACATGGGTGGCGACATAGTGCCGGCGTTCGTACGTCGCGACGAGGCGGCCGTGTACGACTTCAAGGACAACCAGGTGCCGGGTGCGACCGACCGCGACCGCGGCTACTGGCGCGACGTGGGGACCATGCGGTCGTTCTACGACGCGCACATGGACATCGTCTCCCCGCTGCCGGTCTTCAACCTCTACAACGGCCGATGGCCGATCTACACCGCCTACGGCCCGCAACCGCCGGTCAAGCTGGCCAAGGGCGCCGACGGCACGGCCCCGGTGTCGGAGGAGTCGCTGCTGGCACCGGGGGTGGTCGTCTCGGGCGGTCAGGTACGCCGCTCCGTGCTCTCTCCGTCGGTCCGCGTCGAGCAGGGTGCCGTCGTGGAGGACTCGGTGCTGATGGACGGCGTCCTCGTCGGGGAGGGGGCGGTCGTCCGCAACGCGATCCTCGACAAGGCGGTGCGCCTCCCTCCCCGTGCCGAGATCGGTGTCGACGTCGAACGTGACCGTGCCCGCGGGTTCATCGTCGAGGACGGGCTCACCGTGCTCGGCAAGGGCCAGCCGTTCCCTGAGGACTGAACCCGTGGACGACCTGGACACGCCCTCATGGAACCGGGGCATCGCCCAGGGCGTCCCACCTCCATGCGACGCACCCTCGGGAACCTGATCGTCCTGGCGACCCTCGTCCTCACTGCCGCCTGCGGCAACACGTCGTCGTCGGTGGCGAAGGATCCCTCGCAGAGCCCGTCGCAGGGCCCGGCGTCGGACCCGGCGGGCAACCCGTCGTTCAGTCCCGGCACGATCTCGGACGCCACTGTGCTGCCCCTGATCTCGATGACGGCCGCGGGTGGCCGGGAGGCCCGGGTGGCGACGCCGCTGAACACGGAGGCCCAGATCGCGCGGTTCGCCTCCCAGTTCCGGATGCCGGCCATGCGGCATCGGATCCGCGCCGCGATCGGCGACGGGCTGAAGGCGTCCGACCACGACATCGTCGGCCAGGTGGTCGCCGTGGGGTGTGACCGCCCGCCGGGGGTCGACGTGATCGCGAACGACCAGGGCCAGGTCGAGCTGGTGCCGCGCGAGGTCGCCAGCCCCCTCGAGGAGTGCCTGGCCGCGGTCACGACCGTGGCGATCGCGGCGCTCCCGAGCAACTGACCGCTCGAGCACCCGGTGGCAGCCGCTACGGCGGCGGTGCGTAGTCGACCGTCACGGCGTCCGGGACCCGGCGCTGGTGCCCCAGAGACGGCCGGTTGACGACCCCGAGGGCGGACCCGTCCGTGCCGCGGGCGACCATCGTGCTCGATCCGCCTCCGTCGAGGTTGACGGCGTGGTCGATCCCGAGCCGGGCGAGGAGCTTCGCCCATCCGCGCATCCTCATCCCGACCGCGTGTCGCCGCCGTCCGTCCAGCGTCACGAGCAGCACGTGCCCGGTGTCGTCGTCGATGCCGATCGCCGTGCGAGGAGCCCGGAGGCCGTCGGAGTGCGCGACGACCCGACCGCCCCTGAGCAGCACCTGGCTGCCCGTGATCGCCATCTGCGGCTGCGGATCCAGGGCCCACCGCGGCGTGAGAGCTGCCCCGACGGTCACTCGCTCCAGAAGACGGGCACCGCTGCCGACCCCGATCAGGCGTAGGCCCCGGTAGCGTCGCCCCTTCAGCAGGTGGGCCGTGTTCCGCACCACCAGCCCGTCGCGGATGCGCACCTCCCGTGCCACAGCATGCCGACCGTCGACCACGCAACGGCCACAGGCGCGACCCCACCGCGAGGTGTACAGGGTGATCGTTCCGGGTTGTGCGTGCGGGAGGTTGAGACCGCTCACGGGCCACCCCGGGTGCTGCGGTATCCGCGCCCTGAGCGCCACCGTGCCGACGTGGTACGTGCCGTTGCGGGCTTGGTAGAAGGCGTGGTTCCACCCCGAGGTCGGAGCGTGGAGCACCCCGTCGGACCGGCTGTGCCCGACACCCGCGGGCGCACCGGTGTCGGAGATGTCGAAGTAGTTGCCGTTGGCGCCGCCGACCGCCGTCGGGTCGGCCCGGACGATCCGGCTCGTGGGCTGCAGCCTCCGCAGCGACCGGTTGGTGGTGTAGTTCAGCGAGACGCCCGGCGTCGCCGGGTCCACGTCGAGGACGTGCACCTCCTGCGGGCCGGCAGCGTTGGTGAACCGCCAGGCCCGGTACGTGACCCCGGGCGCGACCTGCCACGAGGCCGGGTGCCCGGCGCCCGCCGCGGTCGGCGCGGCCGAGCCCGTTGCCGGCACCAGCTGTGCGAGCAACAGTCCGACGGCGAGTACGCCGGCGGCGCGCGCGGACACGGCGTACCGCCGGGAGCTGGAGGGCATGCGGGTCACGGTAGGTGCCCGACCTCGTCTCCGCCGGGCTTTCGTCGGCCGGGCCGTGTGTCGTCGTGTCGCCGCACGCTCGCGCGGCACTCGCCTAGCGTGAGCGACGTGGCGCCGTGGAACACCTTCGTGGAGGGGGACAACCTCGAGGTGCTGCCGCGACTGGTGTCGGGTGACGGACCGTTCGGCCCCCCCGTCGGCATCGGCCCCTTCGGCCCGTTTGACATCGCCTACCTCGACCCGCCGTACAACACGGGCAACCCGTTCGTGTACGGCGACAAGGTGGACGGCCGGCG
>JAICSC010000154.1 GCA_025937085.1 Nocardioides sp. | reverse complement strand
TCTCACGCACGACGAGCCAGGGCCGGACCGTGACCCGCTGGGACCTGCCGGAGCCGGCCGCGTCATACCTGATCACGATCGCGATCGGCCGCTTCAGCGAGACCAAGGACACGGGGCCGCACGGCCTGCCGATCAGCTACTGGACGCCGTCGAACCGGCCGGGCCTGGTCAAGGGCCTCCGTTACGCACCGCGTGCCGTCGCCTACCTGGAGCGCAAGGTCGGTCGCTACCCCTTCCCGACGCTCGGGGTGCTGCTGGTGCCGTCGCGAAGCGCGATGGAGACCCAGTCGATGCTGACCCTCGGGATCGGCGACTACACGCTGTCGCGCGACGTGCTGGTCCACGAGCTCGCGCATCAGTGGTACGGCGACACGGTCACCCCCGACGACTGGAGCGACCTCTGGATGAACGAGGGGATGGCGACGTACCTCGCCGAGGCGAGCTGGACCGGTGACCACGGACCCGACACCCGCGCCCAGATCCTGCGGGGGTGGTCGAGGTTCGTCGGGGGGATGCGGGCCGAGTACGGCCCGCCGGCGCACTATCGGCCGGGCTCGTTCGGCGAGGGCAACGCCTACTACATCCCGGCCCTGATGTGGGACACGCTCCGGCAGCGGCTCGGGGACGACGAGTTCTGGCGGCTGGCCCGTCGCTGGCTGGCCACCCACCGCTTCACCAGCCAGGACCGGGACACCCTCGCCGCCTGGTGGAGCCAGGCGTCGGGGCAGGACCTGACGCCGGTCTTCCATGCCTGGCTGTTGGGGCCGACCGAGCCAGCCTGGCACCGGGCTCGCTGAGTCTGTGCCACAGCGTGCGCATGCGTCACATGGTGCACGCGTTCCCTGCGCCTAGTAGGGGTTGCAACCACTACTAACCGTCGGGATCGCCGGTCGACCGGCGGTCCCGTCGACCGGCGGCCCTCAGAACAGCAAGGCGGCGGCAGGGTCCTCGAGGATGCCGGCTACGTCGGCCAGGAACCGCGAGCCCTTCTCACCGTCGACGTGACGGTGGTCGAAGCTCAGGGCCAGGGTGGTCACCTGACGCGGCACGACCTCGTCGTCCACGACCCACGGCTGCTTCCTGATCGCGCCGAACGCCAGGATGGCGGACTCACCGGGGTTGATGATCGGCGTACCGCTGTCGACCCCGAAGACACCGACGTTGGTGATCGTGAACGTGCCGCCGCTCATCTCCTCCGGCTGGGTCTTGCCGGAGCGCGCCGTCTCCACCAGCGCGTTGAGCGCCTGGGCGAGCTCGAGCAACGACAGTTGCTCGGCGTCCTTGACGTTCGGGACCACCAGGCCGCGCGGGGTTGCCGCGGCGATGCCGAGGTTCACGTACGACTTGTAGACGACCTCCTGAGCCGCGTCGTCCCACCACGAGTTGATCTCCGGCGTACGCCGCATCGCCAGCATCACGGCTCGCGCCAGCACCAGCAGCGGAGAGACGCGTACGTCGCGGAACTCGCGCCGGGACTTGAGCCGCTCGACGAACTCCGTCGTGCGGGTCGCGTCGACGGTCACCCACTCGGTCACGTGGGGGATCGAGAAGGCCGACCGGACCATCGCCTGGCCCATCATCTTGCGCACGCCCTTGATCGGCTCGCGCCACTCGCGCTCGCCGTCCGCCGCCCTCGGTCGAGGAAGGCGCTCCGCGCCGGTCTCGAAACCACCCTGAGCCGCCTGCACGTCCTCCCGCGTCACGGCGCCGTTCGGACCGGTGCCCGCGAGGGCGGTGAGGTCGACCCCCAGGTCCTTGGCCAGCTTGCGCACGGGTGGCTTGGCCAGGACGCGCGCGTTGCCCGGCTGAGCCGGGGCGGCTGCGGCGGCCGACGTCGCCGGCACCGCCGGACCGTCGGACTCGTCCTGCTCGTCCAGCTCGATCGGCGCAGCGGAGCCGGTCGGCTCGAACGCCGCCTGTGTCTGGACCGACGCCGCCGGGCGCCGCACACGGCGTACTGCACCCCGGTCGGCCTTCATCCGCCCCACCAGGGACTCGCCCTCGGCCGAGCCGCTCGCGGCCGGGTTGGACAGGTCGATGTCGCCGGAGTGGACCTCCCGGGCCTGCTGCTCCGCGCCCGCCTTCTCGGCCATCCCGAGGTAGGGATCGGACTCGGTCTGCTCGGTCGGGCCGGCGTGAGCGCCGCCCGGAGTCTCGGCCGAAGAGGAGTCGCCGATCGCGATGATCGGCGTACCGACGGCGACGGTCTCGCCCTCGGGCACCATCAGCTTCTGAACGAGGCCGGCGAACGGCGACGGCAGCTCGACCAGCGACTTGGCGGTCTCGATCTCGACCAGGATCTGGTTGATCGTGACCGTGTCGCCCTCCTTGACCTTCCAGGTCACGATCTCGGCCTCGGTGAGACCCTCACCCACGTCGGGCAGCTTGAACTCGGCCACGGGGGTTTCCTTTCAGAAGTCCGGTCAGAAGTCCAGCGTGCGGTCGACGGCGTCCAGCACCCGGTCGAGGTCCGGGAGCCATTCCTCCTCGATCCGCGCGGGAGGGTACGGCGTGTCGAAGCCGCCGACGCGCAGCACCGGCGCCTCGAGGGAGTAGAAGCACTCCTCGGTGATCCGGGCAGCCAGCTCGGCGCCCATGCCGAGGTTGACGTGAGCCTCGTGGCTGACCACCACCCGGCCGGTCTTGCGCACCGACTCGAGCACCGGGCCCATGTCGAGCGGCGAGAGGGTCCGCAGGTCGATCACCTCGAGGGACCTGCCCTCGTTGCCCGCGGCCTCGGCCGCCTTCAGCGCGGTCTTCACCGTCGGCCCGTAGGCCAGGACGGTGACATCGGTGCCCTGCTTGACGACCCGGCTGGTGAACAGTGGGGCGGGCGTCGCGGTGTCGTCGAGCTCGGCCTTGTCGGCGTGGTACTGCCGCTTCGGCTCCAGGAAGACCACCGGGTCGGGCGCCGCGATCGCCTGCTGGATCATCCAGTAGCCGTCGATCGGGTTGGAGCACGCGACCACCTTGAGGCCGGGGGTGTGCGCGAACTGCGCCTCCGGCGACTCGCTGTGGTGCTCGACCGCGCCGATGCCGCCGCCGAACGGGATGCGGATGACGATCGGCAGCGGCGTCTTGCCCTGCGACCGGAAGCACATCTTCGCGACCTGGCAGACGATCTGGTCGTACGCCGGGTAGACGAAGCCGTCGAACTGGATCTCGACGACCGGCTTGTACCCCCGCAGCGCCATGCCGACCGCCGTACCGACGATGCCGGACTCGGCCAGCGGGCTGTCGATCACGCGGTCCTCGCCGAAGTCCTTCTGGAGTCCGTCGGTGATCCGGAAGACGCCGCCGAGCTTGCCGACGTCCTCACCCATCAGCAGGACCTTGGCGTCGTCCTCCATCGCCTTGCGCAGGCCCATGTTCAGGGCCTTCGCGAGCGTGACCTTCTGGGTCGTCTTCTCGCTCATCAGTGGGCCCCCTCGAAGCTCTCGAGGTACGCCGCGAACCCGTCGCGCTGGGTCACCAGCTCGTCGGTCATCTCGGCGTACACGTGGTCGAACACGCTCAACGGCTGCGGATCCGGCAGCGCCTTGCACCCTTCTCGCAGGTGATGTCCGAGGTCCTCGGCCTCGGCCGAGACGGCGTCGAAGAACTCCTGGTCGGCCATCCCGTTGCGCTTGAGGTAGGCCTCGACGCGGGCGATCGGGTCCTTCAGCTTCCAGCGCTCGACGTCGTCGGAGAGGCGGTAGCGGGTCGGGTCGTCGGTCGTGGTGTGGGCGCCCATCCGGTAGGTGTAGGCCTCGACCAACGTCGGGCCCTGGCCCTCGCGCGCCCGCTGCAGCGCTGCCTTGGTGACGGCGTACGACGCGAGCACGTCGTTGCCGTCGACCCGGACGCCGGGGAAGCCGAAGCCCAGAGCCCTTTGGTAGAGCGGGATGCGGGACTGGCGCTCGATCGGCTCGGAGATCGCCCACTGGTTGTTCTGGCAGAAGAAGACGACGGGCGCGTTGTAGCTCGCGGCGAAGATGAACGACTCGTTCACGTCGCCCTGGGACGAGGCACCGTCGCCGAAGTGCGCGATCACGGCGGCGTCACGGTCGGGGTCGCCGGTGCCGACGACGCCGTCGCGCTGCATCCCCATCGCGTAGCCGGTGGCGTGCAGGGTCTGGGCGCCGATCACGATCGTGTACAGGCCGAAGTTGTTCTCGCGAGGGTCCCACCCGCCCTGGTCGACCCCACGGAACAGGCCGAGCAGCTTCAGCGGGTCGACGCCCTTGCACCACGCGACGCCGTGCTCGCGGTAGGTCGGGAAGACATAGTCCTGCGGCTTGAGCGCGCGGCCGGCGCCGACCTGGGCGGCCTCCTGGCCGAGCAGCTGCGCCCAGATGCCGAGCTCGCCGTGGCGCTGGAGGGCGGTCGCCTCGACGTCGATCCGCCGGGTCAGCGTCATGTCCCGGAAGAAGCCGCGCACCGTCTCGGCCAGCTCGGCGTCGGAGAGGTCGTCGCCGAACGAGAAGTCGGGGTGCTCGACGCGCTCACCCTCCGGGGTCAGCAGCTGCACCAGGCTCAGGCCCGCAGAGTCTGAGGTGGCTTCATGGGCGGGCCCGAACACCTCGGCGAGGTCGGGCCCGAATCCGGGCTGGGTCACGGTTGCTCCTTGGGCTCAGGGCTCGCGGGGTCGCCGCCTGCCTGCTGTCGGGACGGCGTACGACGCGTGGGTGGTGCGGCGCGTTGCCGGTGTGACTGGGACCACAATGATGCCTCCCAACTTACCGGGCGGGGTCGAGACGGGGCCAATCCGCCGAGCGGGCGGCAGGGCCGGTCAGGACGTCGTGATCAGGCGCCGGAGCAGGTCGAGCAGCCGCTCGGACTGGGCCGGTGTCAACGCGGCCAGCCGCTCTGCGACAACGGCGCGAGCGAGGGGCAGCGCCTGCTCGAGCCGGTCCTCGGCGCCGGGGAGCAGATGGAGCAGCTGGGCCCGACGGTCGGTCTCGAGGCGCCGACGCTCGACCAGGCCGCGCGCCTCGAGGTCGTCGACGAGCTGCACCATGTGGGCGCCACTGACCGCGAAGATCCGGGCGAGCTCGGACTGCGAGATCGGCCCGGTCGCCCGGAGGGCGGCGAGGAGGCCGGCATGCGGTGGCTCGATGCCGAGCGGTTCGAGGGCCAGGGTGAAGTCGACGCGCATCGAGTGGTGCAGACGGGCGATCAGGAAGCCGATGCCGTTCCGCAGGGCCTCCGGGGTGTCCGGGGCGAGACCGGGCTCGACCACCTTCAGGAGTAGCGCGCGCAGGTCGTCGCGCTGGCGTGGGGTCAGTCCGGCGATGATCGCGCGCTCCAGCGCGTCGACATGGCGACGCCAGGTGCGGGCAGCCGCCGCTCCCTCGGCCGTGCGCGTGAGCAGGTAGGAACGCCGGTCGTCCGGGTTGCGGACCCGCGTCACCAACCCTCGGTCGGCCAGGTCGGCGGCCACCCGCATCACGGTGGTCCGGCTGACGGACACGGTCCGGGCCAGGGCCTGCTGCGATCGCGGCACGCCGTCGCCGAGCGCGACCAGCGCGGCGTACGCCTGGATGTCGACGTTCTCCGGGAGGACCGACTCGAGGGCGGCCACGACGCGGGCGTTGGCCCGCCAGACGACATGTCCGGCGAGCGCCGCCAGTGCAGGGAGCAGCACCTGCTCGGCGCCCGGCACCTGACGGCCCACGAAGGACACGCACCTTCCTGATCATTAACCCCTTGACGGTCTCCCTCTCAGGCGTATCGTACCCAGGGTAATCGTTAGGTGGATGATGATTAGCCCGATGACGGACGGGTGAGGAGACACCATGACCCAGCAGGCCGCAGCACCGGGCGCCCCTTCCGCGCGCGATCCCAAGTGGTGGACCCTGACCGCCGTCTGTCTCGGGGTCTTCATGCTGCTGCTCGACATCACGATCGTGAACGTCGCCCTGCCGGACATCCAGCGAGAGCTCGACGCCTCGCTCTCCGACCTGCAGTGGGTGATCGACGCCTACGCGCTCAGCCTGGCGGCGTTGCTGCTCACGGCCGGCTCCTTGGCCGACCTCTTCGGCCGACGACGGTTGTTCGTGATCGGCCTGGTGATCTTCACGGTCGGCTCCGTGGCGTGCGGCGCGGCGCAGGACATCTTCTTCCTGCAGGTCTCCCGGGCCTTCCAGGGCATCGGCGGCGCGGCGATGTTCGCCACCGCGTTGGCGCTGCTGGCGGCGGCGTTCCACGGCAAGGACCGCGGTACGGCGTTCGGCTTCTTCGGCGCCACGACCGGCGTCGCCGTGGCGATCGGCCCGGTGCTCGGTGGTGCGTTGACCAGCGGCCTGTCGTGGCGCTGGATCTTCTTCGTCAACGTGCCGCTGTGCCTGGTCGCCCTCGGTGTCTCCCTCGCCAAGGTCGTGGAGTCGAAGGACCGGCACGCAGGCCGTCCGGACTGGTTCGGGTTCGTCACGTTCTCGATCGCGCTCGGCGCCCTGGTCTACGGCCTGATCGAGGCGGGCAAGGAGGGTTGGGGCGAGGGCCGCGTCGTGACGTCGTTCGTGGTCTCCGCGCTCCTGCTGGGCGTGTTCGTGGTCAGCCAGGTCGTCCAGGAGCACCCGATGTTCGACCTGGGCCTGCTGCGCAAGCCGACGTTCACCGGCGGCCTGATCGCGGCGTTCGGCGTCTCGGCCTCGATCTTCTCGCTGCTCACCTACCTGGTGATCTACGTGCAGAACGTGCTCGGCTACTCCGCCGTCGCCACCGGCGTCCGTTTCCTGTTCCTGTCCGGGGCCTCGTTCTTCGCGGCAGCCCTGGCCGGCCGGCTCAGCGAGCGCGTGCCGGTCAAGTGGCTGATCGGGCCCGGATTCCTCGTGCTCGGTGTGGGCCTGCTCCTGCTGCTCGGCATCCACGAGGACTCGTCGTGGACCCATCTGATCCCGGGTCTGCTCGTCTCCGGTGTCGGCATCGGGATGATCAACCCGCCCCTGGCCTCGACGGCGGTCGGCGTCGTACCGGTGGCGCGCGCCGGGATGGCCAGCGGCGTGAACTCGACGTTCCGGCAGGTCGGGATCGCGACCGGGATCGCCGCCCTCGGCTCGATCTTCAGCCAGCGCGTGGCCGACGCCGTACGCCCGGAGCTCGCCGCCCACGTGCCGCCGCGGGCCCTGGACGGTCTCACCGCCGCCATCTCCGGCGGCCAGGTCGAGCCGGCCGCACGAGCGGCCCAGCAGGCCGCGACCACACGCGGCGGTCCGAGCGCCGGGCAGCAGGCCTACGACTTCGTGCACCACGTCGGCACGTCCGGTGTCGTCGACTCGCTGAACCACATCACCGCGATCGCCGCCGTGTTGGCGTTCGTCGCCGGTGTCCTGTCGCTGGTGCTGATCCGGCAGAAGGACTTCGTCGACCGAAGCGGTGCCGCCCGGTCGGAGGGCACCCCCGAGGAGACCCCCGCGGGTCTCGGGTGACGGCCGGTTGGGATAGTCCCTACCCCAGCCGCTCGATGAGGCGCATGGCGTCGTGGGGCGCGTACCCCTTCATGTCGTTGTCGAAGTAGACGAAGACGTCCTGGCCGCCCTGGGCCCAGGTCCGGCACCGGACGGCCCACTCGTCGAGGGCGCGGTCGGTGTAGCCGCTGGCATACAGCTCCTTGTCGCCGTGCAGGCGGACGTAGCGGATCGGTCCGGTGTCCTCGTCGACCTTCGGCCAGCGCCCGGCGGTGTCGGCGAGCACCGTGGCCACACCGTGGTGCCGCAGCAGCCCGGTCGCCTCGGGGGTGGCGAAGGTGGAGCTCCGGAACTCCATCGCGTAGTGGAGCGGTCGGTCGTCCTCGGCGGTCGTCAGGGCGCGGTGGTCGGGCACCTTGGCGTCGTGGCACTGTGCGAGCCGGGCGGCGGCCGACGTCGTCCGCGGCAGTCCGGCGAGGAAGGCGTCGAGGACGTCGGGATCGAAGCGGAGGTTCTCCGGCAGCTGCCACAGGACCGGGCCCAGCGTCGGCCCGAGGGCGAGCACGCCGGAGGCGAGGAAGTTGGCCAGGGGGACCTCCACCTCCTTCAGCCGCTTCATGTGGGTCACGAACCGGCCACCCTTGACCGCG
>JAICSC010000048.1 GCA_025937085.1 Nocardioides sp. | reverse complement strand
CCTGGACGAGGACGCCATGCGGATCGCGTGTCTCTACGCGTCGTTCATGGACGAGACCGCGGTCGAAGGGCTGGGCACGGCTCCGATCCAGCCGCTGCTCGACGCCGTGGAGAGCCTGCGCGACGTCCGCGACCTCGCGGCCTTCCTCGGCGAGTTCGAGCAGGTCGGCGGCAGCGGCCCGTTCGCCGTGTTCGTCGATGTCGACGCCAAGGACTCCGACCGCTGCCTGGTCAACCTCGCCCAGGGCGGTCTCGGCCTGCCCGACGAGTCGTACTACCACGACGAGAAGTTCGCCGAGGTGCGCGAGAAGTACGTCGACTTCCTGACCCGGATGTTCACCCTCGTAGGGCGTGCGGACGCCGCCGCGGACGCGACCGCCGTGATGGAGCTCGAGACTCGCCTGGCCCAGGGCCACTGGGAACGTGCGGAGACCCGTGACGTGGACAAGACCTACAACCTGATGGACCTCGGCGAGCTCAAGGAGCTGTGCCCGGCGTTCGACTGGGAGGCCTTCGTCCGCAACCTCGGCGGCTCGGAGAAGACGATCGCCGAGACCTGCGTGCGGCAGCCGTCCTACCTCCAGCACCTGTCGACCGCGCTGGAGGAGGTGCCGATCGAGCAGTGGCGCGTGTGGCTGACGATGGGTGTGGTCCGGGCGACGGCGCCGTACCTGCCGGCTGTGTTCGTCGAGACCAACTTCGACTTCTACGGACGCACTCTCAGCGGCACGCCGCAGCTGCGCGACCGGTGGAAGCGGGGCGTCGCCGTGGTCGAGGGGTCGATCGGCGAGGCCGTCGGCCGCGAGTACGTCGCCCGTCACTTCCCGCCCGCCTCCAAGGCGCTCATGGAGGAGCTGGTCGACAACCTGCTGCGGGCCTACCGCGAGTCCATCTCCGCCCTCGACTGGATGAGCGAGGCGACCAAGCAGCGAGCGTTCGCCAAGCTCGAGATGTTCCGCTCGAAGATCGGCTACCCGCAGACGTTCCGCGACTACTCCGAGCTCGACTTCAAGCCGGACGACCTGCTCGGCAACGTGCTCTCGGCCAATGCCTTCGAGACCCGGCGCCAGCTGGCGAAGATCGGCGCTCCCGTCGACCGCGAGGAATGGCTGATGCTCCCGCAGACGGTCAACGCCTACTACCGCCCGGGCATGAACGAGATCTGCTTCCCGGCAGCGATCCTGCAGAAGCCGTTCTTCTCGCCGGATGCCGAGATGTGTGAGAACTACGGCGGCATCGGAGCGGTCATCGGCCACGAGATCGGCCACGGCTTCGACGACCAGGGCGCGAAGTACGACGGCACCGGCAACCTCCAGGACTGGTGGCAGCCCGAGGACAAGGAGCGGTTCCAGGAGAAGTCCCAGGCGCTGATCGCGCAGTACAACGGCTTCGAGCCACGTGCCCTGCCCGGCGAGCACGTGAACGGCGAGCTGACCGTGGGCGAGAACATCGGGGACCTCGGTGGGCTGACGATCGCGCTGATGGCGTACTCGATCGCCCGCGACGGCGACGTCGGCATCGAGGACGCCCAGAAGCTGTTCTTCAACTGGGCGTTCTGCTGGCGGGCCAAGCGACGCAAGGAGCTCGACCAGCAGTACCTCACGATCGACCCGCACAGCCCGCCGGAGTTCAGGGCCAACGTCGTGCGCAACCTCGACGAGTTCCACGCCACGTTCGGCACCGAGCCGGGCGACGGCCTGTGGGTCGAGCCCGAGGCCCGCGTCCGTATCTGGTGACGCCACTCTCGCACGCCGAGCACGGCCAGGCGGCGTACCGGATCCGCTTCGACTGGGGGCTCACCGGGGCACGGGCGATGGTCGCGGACGCGTGTTCGGACGATGTCGCCGTTGTCGTCGACGTGCTCTCCTTCACCACTACCCTGACGGTCGCCGTCGAACAGGGCATCGCGGTGTACCCGTTCCCGTGGGCGGCCGCCGAGGCGGCTGCGTACGCCGAGCAGCGCGGCGCCGTTCTCGCCCGCGGCCGGAGGGAAGGTCCGGGGGCGGGTAACCCGAGCCTGTCGCCCGCCTCGTTCGCGGGGTTGACCGGCGTCGAGCGGGTGGTGCTGCCGTCACCGAACGGCTCGACGATCGCCTTTGCTCTGGCCGAGGCGGGGGTGACCGTCGTCGGCGCCTGCCTGCGCAATGCCGCCGAGGTCGGCCGCCGGCTGGCCGGGCTGGACCGCGTCTCGGTGGTCGCGGCCGGCGAGCGGTGGCCCGACGGCACGCTGCGGCCGGCCGTGGAGGACCTCTGGGGCGCGGGGGCGGTGTTGGCGGCGCTGCTCGGTGCCGTGGGCACGGAGGGCGCGAGCCCCGAGGCGATCTCAGCGGCAGCGGCGTACGACCGGGTGCGCGACCATGTCGCGAGCGCAGTCCTGGAGTGCGCGAGCGGGCGGGAGCTGGTGGCGGCGCACTTCGAGCGGGACGTGGAGATCGCGGGAGTCGCCGACGTCAGCCGGGTGGTCCCGACGCTGCGTGGCGAGGCCTTTGTGGGTGCCGGGAACGTGGGTGCCGGGAACGCGGCGGGTCAGGAGGGGTAGCGCTTGCAGCCCCGGCTGACGATCGACTGCCACGTGATCTGGTCGACGACGCCGTTGGCCGGCAGGGCGTTGTCGTGCTGGTACTGCTTGACCTCGTCGATCGTCTGCTGGTCGTACACGCCGGTGCTGTGGCCGGCCGGGTTGCGACCGAGGTGGGTCAGCACGTCCTGCAGCGCCCACACGTACATCGACTCGAGGACGCCGTCCGCGCCTTGACGCAGCACCGGGTTCGACGTGTAGCTGACGTGGCACAGGCACTGCACCGGCTCGGTGACCCCGTCGCGGAGGATGGTCACGAAGTCTCCGTGGTGCGCGACAGTCATCCGCTCGGCGCACGCCTCGGCGGTCGAGTAGGGCCCGAGGTAGGCCGCGTACGGCCGGGGCTCCTTGCCTGCCGGTGCCCAAGCCGTGGGGCAGGACCGCGCGGTAGCGAGGTAGCGGACCGACCCGGGCTTCTCCACGACGACGGCGGCCGAGAGTGCGGAGCTGTTGGAGCCGGTCGCGACCACGAGCAGGCTCCTGTCGGTGCAGGCCTGGTCGACCAGCGGTACGTCGAGCCCGAGCGGATCTTCGAAGTGGTGCGAGCCGCCGGTGACCAGGCCGCCGACCACGCCGAGGCCGGCCCCGAGCACGGCGGAGACCAGGACGGCGAGCAGGTGGGCCGGACGCACCCGCGAAGGATACGTCCGGGCCTGTCGCTGTCGGACCCGTCTGCTGTTCGGTCAGACCATGGCCGACGGGTCGACGTGGTGCTCGGGCGGCTTGCGCGGCAGGAAGAACGACGGCACCAGGCAGAGGCCGACCAGGACGGTGGCGACCAGGAAGACCCCGCCGAAGGACTGGCCCATGAAGTGCAGGCCCTGCGACATGATCGCCTGCGCCTTGTCGGGTGACAGCCCGAGCTTGGCGGGGTCGGCGCCGTTCTGGATCGCGAGCGTCGGCCTGACCGTCGAGGCGTGGTTGTTGTAGGCGTTGGTGAGCAGCACCGAGAACAGGGCCGTCCCCATCGAGATGGCGATCTGCTGGGTGATGTTCATCAGGGTCGACCCGCGCGCGATGTCGTTGTCCTTGAGGCTGGCAAGTGCTGCGGTGAAGACCGGCATCATCGTCGAGCCCATGCCGAGACCCATCACGACGAACGAGGTGATGATGTAGCCGTACGACGTCTTGTCGTCGACCGGGATCAGCATCGCCATCCCGAGCGTGTCGAGCACCACTCCGGTGAGCACGACCTTGCCGGGGCCGATCTTGTCGGCGAGGAATCCGGCGACCGGCATCGTCAGCATCGCCCCGAAGCCCTGGGGGGCCACCAGCCAGCCGGAGCTCAGCGGCGACTCAGCGCGGACCTGCTGGAAGTAGAGCGTGAACAGCAGGGAGGCCCCGAAGAACGCCATCGCGAAGAGCGTCATCGTCAGCACCGCGACCGTCATGTAGCGGTTGGTGAACAGCCGCAGCTGCACGAGTGGATGGATGTTGTGCCTGCGCAGCGCCCAGGGCACGAACGCCGCCACCAGGGCGATGCCGACCAGGCTGGTGATCACGACCTGGCCGGTGAACATCGTGCCGTGCTGCTGCTTCGCGGCGGGGATCGAGCTCACGCCGTACAGGAAAAGGGCGAGCCCCGGCGACAGCAGCAGCATGCCGACGAAGTCGAAGCTCTCGGACGGGTGGACCTCGTCGCGGTCGAGGACCCGCCAGGCGTAGATCGTGGCGATGATGCCGATCGGGACGTTGATCAGGAAGATCCAGTGCCACGACGCGATGTCGATCAGCCAGCCGCCGAGGATCGGCCCGAAGATCGGTCCGAGCAGCATCGGGACCCCAAGGATCGCCATCACCCGACCCAGCCGCTCCGGGCCGGCCGCGCGGGTCATGATGGTCATGCCCAGCGGCATCAGCATGCCGCCGCCGAGGCCCTGGAGGACCCGGAAGGTCACCAGCATCTCGAGGTTCTGTGCCGTCGAGCAGAGAGCAGACCCGAGCGTGAACAACACGATCGCGGCGATGTAGAGGCGCTTGGTGCCGAACCGGTCGGCGGCCCACCCTGTCAGCGGGATGACGGTCGCCAGCGCCAAGGTGTAGCCGGTCGCGGTCCAGGCGACCTGGGCCTGGGTCTTGCCGAAGATGTCTTGGAAGGTGCGCTGCGCGACCGCGACGACGGTGATGTCGAGGATGGACATCACGGCGCCGAGGACCACGACTCCCGCCACCAGCATCACGCGCTTGTCGAGCTTGTCGTCGCCCCTGCGGGCCTCGTCACCGACCTGGGCGCCGATCTCAGTACTCATCGATTCGTACTTCCTGTCCGTATGTCTGCCGTCGAGCGTAGGGACTGTCGCCGACAACCGGCCAACGGGTTTGCGAACACCCGGAGTCGGGCGGGTGTTCCCTTCCCTGTGACGACCCTGGACGACCATGTGACGACCCTTGTGACGAGGTGCGCGGTCACGGTGTGACACCGGCCGGCCCGGTTGTCGGGCCGGCCAGCGGCCCAGAAGGCCCAGAAGGCCCAGACGGTTCGGCGGGGCTCGTGGGCGAGGTCGGGGCGTCGACCAGCACCGGGCGGTGCGTGTCCGCGACGATCTGGCCGCGCAGCCACCACCCGACCCAGACTGCGGCCAGGGCGGTGACGACAGCCATGATCTCGAAGATCGTGCGGTAGCTGAGCACCAGCACGAGTGCCGAGCCGACGGCCAGGGACAGTGCCTGGGGTGTGGTCAGGACGACCTCGACGGCGGTCGACACCCGGCCCATGAGCTCCTGCGGCGTACGCCGTTGCAGCAGCGTCATGAACGCCACCATCAGCAGCGGCAGCGCCGCCCCCACCGGGACCACGAGCACCAGCACAGCCGTGAACGAACCCGCCAGCGCGACGCCGCCGACGGAGAGCGCCAGCAGCGCCAGTCCGAGCACGCACGTGGCCACCTCGCCGATCCGCTTGATGACGCGCCCCGAGCCGAGTCCGCCGGCGACCGCACCGACGCCCTGCACCGTGACGATCGCCGAGGCCCACGTCGGCGGCTTGTCGAACGCGTCGAGCAGCGCATAGATCACCGACTCGCTGAACCCCAGCACCAGGACGGTGATCCCGAAGCCGATGACGACGTGCCGCAGCACCCGTTCGGTGGCCAGATGCCGGATCCCCGAGGTCATCTGCACCCAGAAGTGCTGGTCCTCATGGCGAGGCGCCTGCTCGCGCAGGGCGATCCCCGCGATCACCGCGGCCGCGATCGCGAAGGTCGCTGCGTCGAGGACCGCCACCACCCAGCCTCCGAGCCAGGTGAACAGCAGTGCCCCGATCAGCGGCCCGACGAGCCTGAACGACTCCTGGGTGGTCTGCAACGATGCGTTCGCATCGACCAGCAGCTCCTCGGGGAGCAGTTCCTTGAGCATCCCGTTCAATGCGGCCGGCAGCACGATGAAGGACACGCCGTACAGCACGGCGACCATCCAGATGACCCACACCTGACCGGTGCCCCGGACCAGCACGAGGGGCAGCACGCACAGTCCTGACGCGAGGTGGCCCCAGACCAGCAGCGGCTTGCGCTTGACCTTGTCGATGCCGACGCCCATCAGCGGGGCGAACAGCGCCGGCAGTGCCATGAAGAAGAACGTCAGGCCGGCCTGCGCGTTGGAGCCGGTGATCGTCTTCACCCACATCGACAGGACCAGCAACATCATCGAGTCGCCGAACATCGACACCGTCAGGCCGGCGTACAGCCGAGCGAAGCCGTGCTGGCGGAAGGCCTGCCTCATGACCGGCTGCTCACGACACGGCGTCGTCGGCGTCGTCGGTGTCGTCGGAGTCGTCGGTGTCGTCGGAGTCGTCGGAGTCCGTCTCGACCCCGACCGGTGTCGCCTGGACCCCGGGCAGGAGCAGTGGTGCGCCCCAGGCGACGAGCTCGCACAGGCGGGAGCCGGCGGGGCGTCGGGCGGGGTCGGTGAGCCGCTCGGCGTACCGCTCCAGCACGGTGCGCAGCTCGAGGTTGAGCTCGTCGAGCTCCTCGACCGTGAGCCAGGTGGCGAACTGGGTGCTGCTGGCGGCCTCGGCCCACTCGTGCTCGCCGTCGTCCAGCAGCTGGGCCCGCGCCTGCTGGAAGCGGGCGACCTGCCGTTGCAGGAGCATCTCCTCCAAGGCGCGCCCCGCGCGGAGCTCACCGGGGGTGGCGGCGACGTCGTCCCAGGAGAGCCCGACCTCACGGACGCGCCAGGGCCGCTGCCGCCCGATCCCGCCGCCGGCCTCCTCGACGAAGGCGTGCTCCGCGAGCTTGCGCAGGTGCCAGGAGCAGTTGGCCGGCGTCTCGTCGAGCCGATCGGCGAGCTCGGTCGCGGTCAGCGGCCCGTCGACGGTCAGCAGCTCCATGATGCCGAGCCGGACCGGGTGGGCGAGCGCCTGGAGCTCGCGCGGGTCACTCAGTCGTCGGTACGACGATCCCGTCGCAGCCGGGTCTGCTTCTCGTGGGAGTCCTGCGGACGCGAGCGTCGCTTCGCCCGCCGCCTGGCCTGTCCCTTGCGTCGCGTCGTCACGGCGCGCCCCCTTCGTGTTCGACATGAGTCGAAAGTAGTCTTTCGAAAGAGGTCTTGCAACCTCTTCTCCGTGGAACATCGTGAATGAGACCCGCAACCCGCGCCGGCGCGAAACCATTCCCGTCCGCGCGGGGCTGGTGCTGGGCTGGTGGTGGGCCTGTGCCCGTCTCCCGGGATGTCGGCGACGTGTCCTAGGTTCGACGCGTCGTGAGGAGGTGTCGGTGAGCTTCGTGCCCCTGTCCGGGCCGGCGACCCTGCACGCCGCGGATCCGCCACGCCACGCCACCGTCGAGTTCACCGATCAGCGCACCGGCGAGCTCACCGGCCCAGCCGCAGCCGGACGCACCATCACCCTGCCGATCCGAGCCGCCCTACCCGTCCTGGCCAAGGCGCGCAGCTCGGAGGACGCGCATCCCTCGGTCGTCCTCCTGGCCGCCGCGAGCCTGCTGGGCATGCGGTTCGTGGCAGCCGGGAAGTTCGAGCCGGGCGACGGCGCCTGGCGGCTCGCGACACTGGACCCCGGCGACTCCGACCGCCTACGCCGGCTGGCCGAGTCGCGGGCCTACGCCGGCCTGACGGCCGACGCCGCCGAGACCGTCGTACGCCGAGTGGTCGACGCCGTGGTCGACACCATGCCGCGCACCGCGCCGCCGGCAGCCCCACGGCGACCGGAGGCGGTGCCGGTGAGACCGCGACCGGCCGACGGCGCCTTCTCCCGCCGGCTCCAGGACCTCGTCGTCCGACATCGCAGCAGCCCCGACCTGCCCCAGCTCGTGACGCTGTCGTTCCGGGTCGAGGCGGACGAGGAGGAGCTGGTCGCAGGCGCGTGCCGGCTGGTGCTCCAGGTCCACGACGAGCGCGACCCGCTCCACGTGTGTGACGGAGCGAGCCTGTGGAACGACCCGCCGTCGGCGCACGGGTTCGGTGACCGCGCGCGCACCCACGCGACCCTGGCGCTCCGCGTCGCTGCGGGCGCCTGGCTGCCTCTGGACCGGCTGCTCGAGCAGCGCGTGCCCGACGAGCTCATGCTCGACACCGACGACCTGGTCAGCCTGCTCGAAGACGGTGTCGGCGCTCTCCACGAGCACGGGGTCGACGTTCTCTGGCCGCGCAGTCTCGGCCGCGACCTGAGCGCCCGGGCCACCCTCGACCGCGCCCCTGCCCAGCGCCAGGGACAGCTCATCGACGGGGTGCTCAGCGGCGACACGCTGTTCTCCTTCAACTGGCAGGTGGCGCTCCGGGGCGACCCGCTGACCGAGCAGGAGATGGACCAGCTCGCGCGGGCGACGTCGCCGATGCTCAAGCTGCGCGGTGGCTGGACCGTCGTCGACCCGGCCGTCGCGCGCAAGGCCCGCAAGCGGCTGATCCGCACCGTCCCGGCTGCCCAGGCCGTGGCGGCGGCGCTCACCGGCGTCGTCGACGTCCAGGAGGCGCCCGCCGAGGTCGTCGTGGGGGCGAGCCTGCTCCAGGTGCGCGAGCAGCTGCTGGGAGCCGCGACCGCCCCGCCGCTGGACACGCCGCCCGGTCTGGAGGCCACCCTGCGCGACTACCAGCGTCAGGGTTTCACGTGGCTCGACCGGGTGACGTCGCTCGGTCTGGGCGCCTGCCTCGCCGACGACATGGGCCTGGGCAAGACCGTGACCTTGATCGCGCTGCACCTCCACCGGGTGCCTCGGCGCCCGGGCCCGACGCTGGTGGTCTGCCCGGCATCTCTGCTCGGCAACTGGGAGGCGGAGATCCGGCGCTTCGCGCCCGGGGTCGACGTACGCCGGTTCCACGGCGGGCAGCGCTCGCTCGAGGACCTCGCACCCACCGACCAGCGGGCGGACCCCGGCTTCGTGCTCACGACGTACGGCACGCTGCGCCGGGATGCCCCGACGCTGGCCGACGTCGGCTGGGGCCTGGTCGTCGCGGACGAGGCGCAGCACGTCAAGAACGCGCGTTCGGCGACCGCGCAGGCCCTGCGCACCATCCCTTCCGACGCCCGGATCGCCCTGACCGGCACCCCGGTCGAGAACGACCTGACCGAGCTGTGGGCGATCCTCGACTGGGCGACCCCCGGTCTGCTCGGCAGCCGGCAGGCCTTCCGCAAGGTCTGGGCCGGACCGATCGAGTCCGGCCACGAGCCGACGAAGGCGCGGCAGTTCTCCGGCCTGATCGGGCCCTTCCTGCTACGCCGTCGCAAGACCGACCCGGGCATCGCGCCGGAGCTGCCGGAGAAGACCGAGACCGACCACCTGCTGGGGCTCACGCGCGAGCAGGTGGTCCTCTACGAGTCGTTCGTCCGCGACACGATGGAGCGCATCGAGCGCGCCGACGAGGACACCCGACGCGGACTCGTCCTGAGGCTGCTCACCGGCCTCAAGCAGATCTGCAACCACCCGGCCCACTTCCTCAAGCAGTCCGGCGGGCGACTGGGCGGCCGCTCGGAGAAGCTCGACCTGCTCGACGAGCTGGTCGGCACGGTCCTGGCCGAGGAGAGCTCGCTGCTGGTCTTCACCCAGTACGTCGCGATGGCGCGGCTCCTCGAGGACCACCTGAACCGCGGCGGCGTGCCCCACCTGTTCCTGCACGGCGGCACCCCGGTCCGCCGGCGCGAGGCGATGGTGGCGGCCTTCCAGTCCGGCCAGGTGCCGTTGTTCCTGTTGTCGCTCAAGGCCGGCGGCACCGGCCTCAACCTGACCCGCGCCGACCATGTCGTCCACGTCGACCGCTGGTGGAACCCCGCCGTCGAGGACCAGGCCACCGACCGTGCCCACCGCATCGGCCAGACCCGTCCGGTGCAGGTGCATCGGATGATCACCGAGGGCACGGTCGAGGAGAAGGTCGCCGAGCTGCTGCGGCGCAAGCGCTCGTTGGCCGACTCGGTGCTGGCGCAGGGCGAGACGGCGCTGACCGAGCTCTCCAACGAGGAGCTGCTCGACCTGGTGTCCCTCCGGAGGCTGCCGTGAGCGCCCGCTCGACGACCGCCGTCAGCTTCTCCCGCATCCCGCCGCGGCGGTCGACCTCGCGGGCCGCGACCTGGTGGGGCCGGGCGTGGGTGCGCGCGGTCGAAGAGGCGTCGTACGCCGAGTCCGACCTCCACGCCGCGCGCGGCCTGTCCCGCAGCGGCGGCATCGGCGGGATCACCGTGGATGGCGGTGTGGTGGTGGCGCAGGTGCATCATCGTGCGGACGTCTGGCGGGTCACCGCGACCGTCCCCCAGCTGGACCCGGTCAGCAGGCGGGCCTTCGTGGAGGTGGTCGCCGGCGAGTCCGGACACCTCGGCGCCCTGATCGCCGGCGAGCTGCCCCACCGGCTGGTCGAGCAGGCCGAGGAGGCCGGCGTCGAGCTGCTCCCGTACGGCGGTGAGCTGGGCTCCGCCTGTCCCTGCGGTGCCTGGGTGGACCCGTGTGTCCATGCCCTGGCCGTGATGCTCCAGGTGGCGTGGCTGGTCGACGGCGACCCGTGGGTGCTGCTGCGGCTGCGGGGGCTCACCCCCGACGACCTCCAGACCGAGCTCGCGGCCGTGGCACCGCTCGAGCCCGCGGCGGGCTCGGACGACCTCGCCGTTGCGATGGACGCCGCCGTCCGCGCCGCCCGGGTGGTCGCTCTCGCCGAGGATCCGGCAGCCGAGATCGCGCACCTGATCTGAGCAGTCGGGTCAGTCATGGCTGTCTCGGAGCACCAGAGCATCCACACCTAGCGCTTGCTGGACCGTGCCGGCGAGCGCATCGAGAAGCGCGGGCGACGACAACCGACCGCTGCCGCTACCCACCCACGAGTGCGCCCATCGCCATCCGGTGCAGGACTCCCCGCATCGCCTCGTCCGCGAGAAGTCCGCTGTGGGGGGTGGAGTTGATCAGGCCGAACGCCGCGTGGGCCATCGCACGCGCCCGGTCGGTGTGGAGGCCGCGGTGCACCCGGCGCAGCTGTGCGGCCCAGACGTCGACGTACTCACGCTGCAGGAGGCGGACCCGCTCGCGTGCTGTCGGGGGCAGCGACTGCCAGTCGCGGTCCTGGACGACGATCAGCGACCGGTGGCGGAGCGCGAAGTCGGTGTGCCAGGCGACCAGGGACTCCAGCGCCTCCCGTGGGTCGGTGGCGGCCCTCACGCGGGACTGGCCCTCCTCGAGCAGGAGCTCGCTGATGCCGACCAACATCGCGGCCAGGACGGCGTCCTTCGACTCGAAGTGCTTGTAGAGCGCGGGTCCGGAGATCCCGCAGGCCTTTCCGATCTCACCGACGGAGACGCCGTGGAACCCCTTGTTCGCGAACAGATCCGCGGCAGTCTCGAGAATCTGGTCGCGCCGGCCCACAGGCTGAAGGTTAGCGCTCGTTAACACTGAACGGCCGTGACGATCATCGGCGGTTGTCGTACGTCATGCGGTCGTCAGGCTACGCAGCCGAAGACGGGTGAGCCGCGGCGGTATCACCAGTGAGTGCCGCGACCGGAATGGCACGGGGCGTGGTCGCGGGCCCGATGGTCTCTCGCGGAACAGCCCGAAAGGTCAACCCGCTTTCGCTCCCCGTTGGCCGCCGTAGGAACCAGCAAGAGCGTCGGCCACGCGCTCAGCGTCGGTCTGGGCGGGGCCTGAGGGGTATTCGGGGAGTAGATCGTCCCAGACCACCAGCCAGGACCCGTACAGCTGCGACTGACCCTCCGGGCGGGCGAAGAACCACAGGTGCAGGTGGGCGCCACCATCACCGATGCGGTAGACGTGACATCGGCTGATGTGAGGCAGGGCCTCAACGTGTCGGGCGACGTGAGTGCTGATCACCCCCATCTCTGCTGCGAGGGGGTCTGTGAGGTCGCTGAGGTCGTGGTGGTCGCGCGGATGCAACATCAGGACCAGTGGCACCCCGACACCGGTGATCTGCGTGAGCCGCCAGCGGTCGTCGAGCCAGATGCCTTCGTCGCGGCGCTTGCACGAGCCGCAATCCGTGGCGTCCTCGCCATGTCGCGGCGGCTCGGGAACCACCGGTGGGCGAAGCCGGGCGACGCTGAGGCCCTCGGACTCGAAGGGGCTGATGTCCCAGCCGGTCATCCGAGACAGCGGCAGTCGCTGCTCATCGTCGGCCGCGGCGAGGGCGTGAGCGTAGAACTCTTCTGGCGAGAGTGGCATGTCGGGACGCTAGCCGAGCCGCGCCCCTCGACACCTGAGTGCGTGGCGATGGCCCGTCGCACTCACACGCGTCGCACTCACAGGCCGGGCATGACATGGCCGCCGCTGGTTGTGGGGTGGGCGTGGTGGGTCTTCGGCGTGACCGGGTGAACCTTCGTCTGTGCCGGCTGCGTCGGCGCGCTGGGGGTGTCGTCGGACTGGAGCGAGATCGACAGGACCGCACTCCCGGCCGCGAGAGCGATCACGGCTGCGGCGGCCGCAACCAGCGAGGTGGGACGGTGGGTGATTGACGTCGTACTCATGATGACCTCCATCGGATGTGTTGGTCCTTCGACGATGGCGAGTGCAGCGACCGACCGGAATGCGACGTTCGGCGAGGGACGATCCACGTACGCGGTAGCGCGTATGTCCGGGGCGTCCTGGGCGCCCTAGCCTGGAAGGACCTCAGAACGGAGGCATCGCGGTGACTGGGAACTGGGTCATGACCGACACCGACGTAGGGGACCTGTTGGACGTGCTCGAGCGTTGTGAGCCGGCCGCCGCCGACGACATCTTCTACGCCGGTGTCCTCGCAGGGCTGCGGGAGCTGATCCCCTGTGACGACATCACCTTCCAGCTGATGGACGTCGCCGAGCAGCGGGTCAACCTGCTGTGCGTGACCGACGACGGGGTGCAGCGTGAGGAGTGCCACGGTGCCGAGGACGAGTTCCTCCGGCTCTTCTGGCGGCAATTCTGGGAGGAGGACGGCTGTGCCGGACCGCTGTCGACGGGCGATTACGTCACGGTCCTTCATCAGGCGGAGACGTGGAGCACGCGCGCCTACGCCGACACGCCGCTGGGTTCGCAGTTCGCGGCGATGGGGGTGAAGGACGAGGTGCTCGTCCCCATGACCCCGCTCGGCGGGATCGACCGCAGGCTGCTGCTCTTCCGCAACGCTGGCAGTCCCGAGTTCTCCGAGCGGGAGAAGGGGATGCTCGCCCTTGCCCGTCCGCACATCGCCGAGCTGCACACACGTCGTGACCGTGAGCTCCGCGGCGAGCCTCACCTGACGCCGCGACAGTGGGAGGTCCTTCGGCGCGTCGCCACCGGAGCCAGCAACACCCAGATCGCCCGAGCCCTCGGTGTGTCGGAGGCGACGGTGCGCAAACACCTGGAGAACGTCTTCGTCCGCCTCGGCGTGCAGAGCCGCACCGAAGCCGTCGCCCGAGTCCTCGCGTTCATGGACGTAGCCTGAGCAGCCGTTTGGGACGGTGTTGCTGTCTGGGTCAGGCGCCCGGTCCCTACTCGAAGATCTGACGCGTCCGGTAGGCCGATCTTCGAGCCTCATGTAGGTGAGGTCGGCGAAGTAGAGGTCCACGCCCGGAGGGGCGTCGAGCTCGAGCGTTCCCATACCTGAATGGTATCGAACACACGTTCGGACACACACGCCTTCGCGCACAACCCCTCGACTTCTGGTATGCGAGGTTAATGATCGCTAACCTGGGGACGTGAGTGAGCTGGGAGAGCTGGTCGAGGAGCTCCGCGGCCATCTCGAGGTCGTACGCCGTGGGGGCAGCGAGGCGGCTCGGCAGAAGCACATCGACCGCGGCAAGATGCTGGTGCGAGACCGCATCGACCGGCTGCTGGATCCCGGTAGCCCGTTCCTCGAGCTCAGCCCCTTGGCGGCGTTCGGGATGTACGGCGCCTCGACGGACGACGTGTACGCCGTGCCGAGTGCGTCGATCGTCACCGGGATAGGCCGCGTCCACGGCCGCGAGTGCGTGGTGGTCGCCAACGACGCGACGGTCAAGGGCGGCACGTACTACCCGCTCACGGTCAAGAAGCACCTGCGTGCCCAGACGGTGGCGCTGGAGAACCGGCTGCCCTGCATCTATCTCGTGGACTCCGGCGGGGCGTTCCTGCCGATGCAGGACGAGGTGTTCCCCGACCGCGAGCACTTCGGCCGGATCTTCTTCAACCAGGCCAACCTCTCCGCGAAGGGGATCCCGCAGATCGCGAGCGTGATGGGCTCGTGCACCGCCGGCGGTGCCTACGTCCCGGCGATGAGCGACGAGAGCGTGATCGTGCGCAACCAGGGCACGATCTTCCTCGGCGGGCCACCGCTGGTGAAGGCCGCGACGGGCGAGATCGTCACCGCCGAGGAGCTCGGCGGCGGGGACGTGCACGCCCGGACCTCCGGCGTCGTCGACCACCTCGCCGACGACGACGCGCACGCGCTGGCGATCGTGCGGAGCATCGTGGACACGCTTCCACCTCCCCCTCAACCAGCGGGCGAGACAGTCGAGGAGCCGCACGAGCCGCCGGAGTCGCTCTACGACGTGGTGCCGGCCGACACCCGCACGCCGTACGACGTGCGGGAGGTGATCCGTAGGCTCGTCGACGCCAGCCGGTTCCACGAGTTCAAGAAGCTGTACGGCGACACCCTGGTCTGTGCCTTCGCCCGCATCTGGGGCCGGGAGGTCGGGATCGTGGCCAACAACGGGATCCTGTTCAGCGAATCGGCGCTCAAGGGCGCCCACTTCATCGAGCTGTGCAACCAGCGGGCGATCCCCCTGGTGTTCCTGCAGAACATCACCGGCTTCATGGTCGGCCGCGAGTACGAGAACGGCGGCATCGCCAAGGACGGGGCCAAGCTGGTCACTGCGGTCGCGTGCAGCGTCGTCCCGAAGCTCACCGTCGTCATCGGTGGCTCGTTCGGCGCCGGCAACTACGGCATGTGCGGCCGGGCCTACGACCCGCGCTTCCTCTGGATGTGGCCCAACGCCCGGATCTCGGTGATGGGTGGCGAGCAGGCGGCGTCCGTGCTCGCCACCGTGCGTCGAGACGGGTTCGAGTCCCGCGGTGAGGAGTGGAGCGTCGAGGACGAGGAGGCGTTCAAGACCCCCATCCTCGACGAGTACGAAGCCCAGGGTTCGCCGTACTACTCGACCGCGCGACTCTGGGACGACGGCGTCATCGATCCCGCCGACACCCGGCGGGTGCTCGGGATGGGACTGGCGGTCGCCGCGCACGCCCCGGTGCCGGCCCCGTCGTACGGCGTGTTCAGGATGTAGGGCGATGACTCTCACCAAGGTCCTGGTGGCCAACCGGGGCGAGATCGCGCTCCGCGTCTTCCGCACGTGTCACCGGCTGGGGATCCGGACGGTGGCGATCTACACCGACGCCGACGTCGACGCGCCGCACAGGCGGGCGGCCGACGAGGCGCTCTGGGTGCCGTCCTACCTCTACGTCGACGGCGTCGTGGCGGCAGCACAGGAGGCTGGTGCCGATGCGATCCACCCCGGGTACGGCTTCCTCTCGGAGCGGGCAGCGTTCGCCCGG